>CAYWIG010000048.1:0-615 GCA_964458295.1 uncultured Myxococcales bacterium | reverse complement strand
TGAAAGGTCGACCATCGCGGTCACAGTATCGAGAAGCTTCGAACCGGATTGCCTTATGAGGGATAGGTGTTTCACCTGCTCCTCGTTGACCGAACCATCGCCACCTTCAGCCAAAAGTTCAGAGAGTCCAATGATTCCGGTAAGCGGGGTTCTAAGTTCATGCGACACGTTAGCAAGTAGCTGCGTTTTAAACTTCGACGTCTCCTGCAACTTGAGGTTCTGTTTAATCAGGGCCTGATAGAGGTTTGCATTGTGAATTGCCGTCGCGAATTGGACGGCCAAAAGTTTTAACAGATCGCGCGTCTCCCTGTCATATCGCCCCTTTTTTCTGGAGCCGAGGTTGATAAGACCGTAGAGCTTATCGCTCACGAAGAGTGGCACACACGCCTCTGCATTGAACTGTACGAACCAGCGGAGCCCCTCGCTCTTGATATCCCTGTACCTGTTTGAATTCACTAGATCGCCGCGCGTGATCACCTTCCTCTGAACTTCGAGCCTTGAAAGGAACTCCTTTACCTCCCCGACATCGAAGCTGAATGGTTTCAGCCCAAAGGTCGCCTTCATCTGCAAATTATCCTTCGAATCGCGTATGATGAGTGACGCTCCCGATGCATT
>CAYWIG010000047.1:0-8798 GCA_964458295.1 uncultured Myxococcales bacterium | reverse complement strand
CCTCGAAGGACGCAACGCGCTTCTGATATAGCCACTGGATGAGCTGATCGGCTGTATACGGCTTCAGGCCTATCTCCTCCATCAAACCCTTGTAGTCGTCCAGAGGTATGTCCGTCATTGATCTCTTCATGAGCGTATATGCCTACCCCATCAAACGCCCATTTTCCAGTGTTTTCTCGTACATACCCTTGGATGTCATCCCCGCGGAAGCGGGGATCCAGCCATTCCGACAAATGCTGGATTCCTGCCTCCGCAGGAATGACAGATTCGAAGAACGGGGTCCAAGGGTTGATTTTATGCCAAAATTCCTCTAGAAGTACCGCTCCAACAAGGAGGAATTAGATGAAACTCGTAGAATGCGTACCGAACTTCAGCGAAGGTCAGGACCAGTCGAAAATCGATGCCATATCCGATGCGATCAAGTCGGTCTCCGGAGTGGCACTTCTCGATGTGGACCCCGGAAAGGCTACAAACCGCACCGTATATACGTTAGCTGGCAGTCCAGATACCGTGGTTGAAGCCGCCTATCAGGCGATAAAGAAAGGCGCCGAGATAATCGACATGCGAGATCACAAGGGTGAGCACGCCCGCCAGGGTGCATGCGATGTCTGCCCCTTCGTTCCGATAGCCGATGTCACGATGGAGGAATGCGTGGAGCTAGCAAATAAGCTAGGCAAGCGGGTCGGTGAGGAGCTTGGCATCCCTGTTTACCTCTATGCAGAGGCCGCAAAGAAGCCGGAACGCGTAAAGATGCCCGATATCCGCGTCGGCGAATATGAGGCTCTCGAGGAGAAACTCAAAAAACCTGAATGGAAACCAGATTACGGTGAGGCGAAGTTCAACGCCAAAGCCGGAGTCACTGTAATCGGTGCACGCAATTTTCTCATCGCATATAACATCAATTTGAACAGTACGAATACGAAGCTCGCCAAAGATATCGCTTTTACGATTCGTGAACGCGGTCGCCTCAAACGCGACAAGGATGGCAACAAGGTTGTAGGCCCAGACGGGAAAGCCGAACGCGTCCCCGGAATGTTCAAATATCTTCAAGGGACGGGCTGGCTGATCCCAGAATACAACCGAGCACAGGTAACGGTGAATATCCTCAACATCGACACGACGCCGGTCCATAAAGTTTACGATGCATGTTGCGATCTTGCGAACAAACTAGGCTGCCGAGTCACCGGCAGCGAAGTCGTGGGTATGGTACCGAAGCGCGTTTTACATGAAGCTGGAATCTACTTTCTGAAAAAACAAGGTTCGACAACAGGCGTATCTGAAGATGAGATCATTCGAAATGGAATTATATCCCTCGGGCTCGACGATGTCGCACCGTTCGACCCTAAGATGAAGGTCATCGAGGAGCGGTTCTTAAACGAAACTCCACTCGCCTCGATGACCGTCAAGGCATTCAACGAAGAGCTCGCGTCCAACTCCCCTGCCCCTGGCGGCGGATCTGTATCTGCGGTGGCCGGAGCTATGTCGGCTGGACTCTCGTCCATGGTGGCTGCCCTCACCTTCGAGAAGAAGGGATTCGAGAGTACGAGGGAGGAGATGGAGAAGGTCGGCTCACAGACTCAAGATATCATGCGCAAACAGCTTTCCGCGATCGATGACGACACGAACGCATTCAACGGCATCATCGATTGCATGAGGATGCCGAAGAAGACCGATGAGCAGAAGGCCGCTCGCGCCGCCGCTATCGAAGAGGCGACCAAAAAAGCGACGATGGAGCCTTTCGGAATTCTCGAACGCACAATTCCATCCCTAGATTGTGCGTTAGCCGTAGCAGAACGTGGCAATCCGAATTCCCTATCGGATGCAGGTGTCGCTGCCCTAATGGCTCATGCCGCCGCATATGGCGCCCTCTACAACGTCTTAATCAACCTCGATGGCATCGAGGACAAGAAGTGGTGTGAGGATACGAAATCCAAGTCCGCGAAAATCATCGACGATGTCGACAAGAAGGCTGATAAAATCAAAAAGTTTATGCTGGATAAACTCAGGGGATAGTTTGGACAACGAACGGATGTTCCGATTGGCCAAGGAATTAATCGCCATTCCCTCCGAAACGGGAAACGAAAAGGATATCTGCGACTACCTCGTTCACTATCTCAAAGAAAACGGCATGAAGGTCGAGGAGCAGGAAGTCACCCCTGGGAGAAGAAACATCTACGCTAATTATCCTGGCCATACGCCGAAGATTCTTTTCAATACCCACATCGACACCGTTCCTCATCAATATGGACCCAGTGAGGATGATGAATACATCTATGGCCGTGGTGCATGCGATACCGATGGAATCATCGCTCCCCTTTTGGAGGCGATCTTCGATCTTCATGAGGAAGGTATCGATGATGCAGCCCTTCTCTTCGTCGTAGGCGAGGAACAGGGTCATGACGGAGCAATTGCGGCTTCAAAACATTTTCCTGAACCAGAAGTTTTGGTGGTCTGCGAACCGACCGACAACAAACTCGCCCTCGGCGGTAAGGGGATACTGAGGTTGAAACTGGAAGCACATGGTGTATCCGGCCATTCAGGTTATCCTGAGAAGCACGATTCCGCTATCCATAAGCTTCTCAACCTTCTGCAACTATTAAAACTGGACATCACAGAGATTCCTGAAGATGAAACGCTGGGTAAAGCATCGCTGAACATCGGCAAGATAGACGGCGGTACAGCTCACAATGTCGTTGCTGATAACGCCAATTGTGAGGTCTTCTACCGTCTTGTCGATAGCTGTGATAATGTTATTGAACGAGTCGAAATGATTTTGAATAGAGCTAATTCCAAAAAACACCATCCAGATTGCGAAAAGAACTTCACCTGGGAATGGACCGACAGGGGCGATCCTATCACCCTATCCACCCTCCCGAACTTCGAAACTTGTGTCGTGGCTTTTGGAACTGATATCCCCTTCTTAGGCTGGAAGAATGCAAAGATATTTCTTCTGGGTCCTGGTTCCTGCCTCGTCGCCCACAGGGCGCCAGCTGAAGAACTTTCTGAAGGAGAGTTCATCAGCAAGAAGGAGATGATCGAGGCGGTGAGGTTGTACAAGAAGCTTGTGAAATCACTCTAATACAATTTCTGAAAAATACGGATACTATCTGAAACCACATGATACCATCCTTCGTCGAGTCCATACCAACCACGTATTGGTACGTACGACATCCCCTCCGACTTAGGATCTATTATCTCCAGGACTGGACGCCACTTCCAAGGATCGCCGAGCTCATGAGGAACAGCTCTACCTATATAATCCCTGATGACCAACAGACCCTTCCTCCGTATCAGTTGAAAGGCCCCCTCAGTTAAAACATCCTGTGGCGAACTGCTGAATGAACCGGGGGCATTCCAGAGGTAGACGTCAACTGCTCTATGATATCTTTCATTGGCATCTCTCTTCTGTAACACGTCAACAATTCCGCTCGCCTGATCATCATCATAATGAGGAAATGCCATCCTCAACTCATCGAAACAATGCATGCCACCAAAAAGGGATATCAACTTAGTCGTAGCAGGCGGCCAGAACGTCTGAAGGACGGACCAAATGAAATCACCTGGGCAGTATTCGGCGACGACCGACTCACCGAGAAACTTACCCAGATATTTCTGAGTTGCTTCGTCCAAAAGTTCAGCAAAGGCGCCCCATTCAGCTGTCCTAGTTCCACAGGACATATCGGCGATATTGATCTCTCCATCATGAACCATCTGAATAAACGCCTTGGCTTTGGGAAGTTCATGAAGAGGGGAACCGAAATGCCTTTGAACCCAACCCATGCGCTTCGGAGCAGGTGGAGTGGGCGGTCCAGCTAGACTGTGCGACATCGTAGGTGAAAACTGCGGTATCACGTGAGCACGCACCTGCGCCGCAACCGCATCCATAGCGAACGACCCCATAGGCATATGGTTTATCGGTAATTTCACTATTTGATTCATTACAAGTGCTTATCGGAAAATATGAAGAAAAGTTTCGCGGAAAAAATGAGGCTGGTGGAGCCGAGGGGGATCGAACCCCTGACCCTCAGACTGCCAGTCTGATGCTCTCCCAGCTGAGCTACGGCCCCACTAGCCTCATTTTTTAACAGAACGACGAGCGCTGCAATATGCGTCATCCACCCAAGGATGTCAATACGGATTACTACTTAATATCAAGCATTTATAACGCTTCCATGAATAATTACATTCGAAATAAGGTTCGCTCCATACTGATATAATGGGTAGTATTCATCCTCACAATCGAGAATAATCAGATCGCCACGCATTCCCTCGGCGATTACCCCTCTATCAGCAAGTCCCATCGCCTCGGCCGCAATCTTTGTAATACCGAGTAGAGCCTCATCGCAGGTCATCTTCATCTGCGTAACTGCAATCGATGCATTTAACATCAAATCAAGAGAAGGTGTCGTACCAGGATTATAGTCGGTAGCTACGGCAATCTGCATTTCATTCTCGATCATCTTCCTGACATCCGGGTAGTGGCCACCACCTGTGAAGAAACTCGCACCTGGAAGGACCACACCAATAACTCCACCCTCTGCCATCAACTTCATACCCTTATTTGAAGTGTGATCGAGATGGTCGGCACTCAGTGCGCCAAGTTCCGCTGCAAGTTTAGCACCGCCGCTGTCACCGAATTGATCTACGTGTAGATGTATCTCCAAACCGAGATCCTTTGCAGCCTTAGCAATCGATCGCGCCTCCTCTATGGAATATGCGATATCCTCCACGAAGACATCACAGGATGTGATCCATTCCTTTTTGGCAATTTGAGGGAGCATCTGGTTTACAACTATGTCGATATACTCGGAACGCTTATCCTTATATTCAGCAGGCACTATATGTGCACCAAGAAACGTTCCGTAGACCTGAAGTGGGTGACTCGAATCGAGCTCGCCGATCGCATCGGCCATCTTTATTTCAGCCTCGAGATCGAGACCGTAACCGGTCTTTATCTCCACCGTCGTAATGCCATTTCGTATCGCCTCGTCAGCCCGTCTAGAAGATTCATCATATAAATCCTCTAACGAAGCATTGCGCGTCGATCGAACGGTCGACATGATTCCACCACCGGACTCGGCGATTTCTTTATAGCTATTTCCGTTCGAGCGCATATTGAATTCATTCTGACGGGAACCAGCATGTACCAGATGTGTATGACAATCGATGAGACCAGGCATCACAACCTTGCCGCCGGCATCGACCGTCTCTTCCGCATCAGGGGCCTCGGATTTCTTTCCCAGCCAGGAGATTTTTCCATCCTCGATCAGAACCGCAGCGTCTTCGATGACGCCGAGTTTACCTTGGCGATCATCACCCTCCTCCATTGTGATTAAGCGACCAATATTTATAATTAAGAGTGGCTTATCCATAAATTATATTTTCGTCCGCCGATCATGGTTTAATAACTCATCTTATCACAACCTTTGGACACCTCCAAGGTGTCATCTAACTATAACTACTTGAAATATATAAAATTGACACCTTGGAGGTGTCCAAAGGTCTCCTTAGTACGTAATCCCTGGAATCTTCACTCCATCCCTCTTTGCATTCTCAATCGCATCCTCATATCCCGCATCTGCATGGCGAATGATTCCCATCGCCGGATCCGATGTCAGAACGCGTTCCAATCTCTTCGCCGCAGCGTCGGTTCCATCAGCAACGATCACCTGACCTGCGTGAAGCGAATATCCAATACCAACTCCACCGCCATGATGAAAGCTCACCCATGACGCCCCATTCACTGCATTGATGAGTGCGTTTAGAATCGGCCAGTCGGCGACGGCATCGGTGCCATCCTTCATACTCTCCGTCTCACGATTTGGACTCGCTACGGAGCCGCAGTCCAAATGATCACGACCGATAACTATGGGGGCCTTCACCTTTCCACTCTTTACCAATTCATTGAATGCAAGACCGGCCTTGGCCCTAGCTCCGTACCCCAACCAGCAGATTCTGGATGGAAGGCCTTGCCAAGCGATTCGCTTTTGTGCCATTTCGATCCACCTGGCTAGAGCTCTATCTTCAGGAAAGAGTTCCAAAATAACGCGATCGGTTTCATAGATATCCTGCGGATCCCCTGAAAGGGCTACCCATCTAAAGGGACCCTTCCCCTCACAGAAGAGTGGCCTAATGTATGCTGGAACGAATCCAGGAAAGTCGAAGGCGTTTTCAACTTCGGCATGCTCCTTCGCTTGAGCTCTAATGTTGTTGCCGTAATCGAATGTAGGAATGCCTATCGCATGAAAAGCTAGCATAGCGCTCACATGCTCACCCATAGTTCTATATGCTTCCTGTTTATATTTTTCCGGATCTGACTCTCTGAGCTTCAAGGCATCCTCATACGACATGCCATTTGGCACATAGCCATTTACCGGATCGTGAGCGGAGGTTTGATCTGTTACAAAATCAGGCTTCTCCCCACGAGCGATCAACTCGCCAAATACATCAGCCGCATTGCCCAAGACACCGATCGAAACAACTTCTTTATTTCTCAATGCGTTATGGAGACGAGTTAAAGCTTCATCTAAACCATCATACATCTCGTCTAAGTACTTGGTATCCAGCCTTTTTTTCATTCTCTCACGATCTACCTCTACCCCCAGAAAACAAGCTCCTGCCATGGTAGCAGCAAGGGGCTGAGCTCCACCCATTCCACCAAGCCCTGCGGACAGCATCCACCTCCCCTTCATCCTGCCGTCATAGTGCTTCTTTGCCGCTGCGACGAAGGTCTCATAAGTGCCCTGAAGAATTCCCTGCGTACCGATGTATATCCAGGATCCAGCCGTCATCTGGCCGTACATCATAAGCCCCTTCTTCTCGAGATCCCAAAAATGCTCCCAGGTAGCCCACTTACCAACCAGATTTGAATTTGCGATAAGAACTCGTGGTGCATCGGGGTGACTCTTTAAAATACCGACGGGCTTTCCAGATTGTACCAACAGGGTTTCATCGTCTGAAAGCTCTTTCAGCGACTTGATAATATTATCGAAGGCGTCCCAATCGCGCGCGGCCTTGCCCCGCCCACCATATACGACCAGCTCCTCTGGATTCTCAGCAACCTCAGGATCGAGGTTGTTCATGAGCATCCGCATTGCAGCTTCCTGAGTCCAACCCTTGCACGTTAGTTCAGATCCCCTAGGGGCCTTAATCGTCCTTGCCATCCCCCACCTCCTCCTTCTCGATCACATCGTCGATAACCTTCCTAACCTTATCGGAATCCCAATTTACCGCCCCGGTAAACCGCTCCACTATCACGCCATCTGGGGCAACGATCAAGGACTCCGGCATGCCGAAGCTCTTGTAGTCATCAGCTACCTTGCCCGTACGATCCAGAAGGACAGGAAAATCGATATCGGTCTCCCTCAAGAAATAACGAACAGCATCGTCGCCATCCTCCCCATCCTCGGATATCGCAAATATCATAAGACCCTTATCCTTATAGAGGTCATATAACCTATTCATGGATGGAAATTCGGTGCGACAGTAGTTGCACCAGGTCGCCCAAAAATGAACTATGCGTGGTTTCCCAGCAAACTCAGTGAAGGCAATGGAATCACCCTTCAATGTTGGAAGTGAAAAGGCAGGGGCTATATCACCGCTGCCAGGCCGGTTTATATACTGAAATGCCGACAACGCCACGAAGGCGAAGCCGGCTATCAGAACGATTATCCAAAAACGTTTCATTCCGTTTAGGACTTCTTGGTTTTCTTCTCTTTAGTTTTTTTGGTTTCCTTCTTCGTCGTCTTCTTTTCCGTAGCCTTCTTGGTGGTCGTCTTCTTGGAGGAGGCCTTCTTAGTAGGTTTCGCCGTCTTCTTCTCAGCCTTATCCGCCTTCGTCTTAGATTTAGGCTTCGCTTTCTTTGCGGTTTTCTTCTCTACCTTCTCAGATCCCTTCTCCTCCTTCTGAAGATACTCTATTACGGCCATCGGCGCATCATCGCCGTGCCTGTAGCCGAGCTTATAGATTCTCGTATAACCGCCATTCCTTCCATCGAAACGCCCCGCGATCTCATCAAACAATCTGCTTACAGCCTTTTTGTCCTTGATCATGGAAATCGCTTTTCTCCTGGCATGCAAGGTCTTCCTCTTGCCGAGCGTCACGAGTCTATCAGCTATACGCCTAAGCTCCTTTGCCTTCGGAAGTGTCGTCTCTATGCGATCGTGAAGGACCAGCGAAGATGCCATATTGGCAAACATGGCTTTCCTATGTGCCGTCGTCCTGTTCAATTTTCTTTTATCAACACGATGTCTCATATTCTACCTCTTCTTTGATTCAGAAAACAGATTCTATCTGTCTTCTGTCATCTGTTCTCTGTCTTCTGCTATTCTACATCCTTAGGACGATATTTTTCGGCATCCTCTACTGTGAAACCATCGAGCTGCATCCCTAGAGAGAGCCCCATGCTCGTCAAAATTTCCTTTATTTCATTCAGAGATTTACGGCCGAAATTCTTAGTCTTGAGCATCTCGGCTTCGGTCCTCTCACATAGCTCACCGATAAACTTGATATTGGCATTCTGCAAACAGTTTGCCGAACGAACTGAAAGCTCCAACTCGTCGACGCGACGATAGAGGTTCTCGTTGAGCTTCGGCTTATCCTCGCTGTATTTCTCTTCCACAGGCTCCGAGATTTCATCAAAGTTGATGAATATCTGTAGCTGCTCCTTCAGTATTTTGGATGCGAAAGCTAGCGCGTCATCCGGCCTGACTGATCCATCGGTCCAAACCTCCATGGTCAACTTGTCATAGTCGGTGCGCTGCCCCACCCTCGCGTTGGTAACATTATAGTTACAGCGC
>CAYWIG010000046.1:0-8806 GCA_964458295.1 uncultured Myxococcales bacterium | reverse complement strand
CAATGATTTCCTCCAGGTGGTGCGCTAGAAACTTGAATTCACCACCCCGATGCTATTCACACCGGGGTCTGAAATACAGATTATAACTGAAATTAATTACAGTTGTTCATCCTATTGAGGATCATGTATCTAAGGGCCTTCTCCTGATCCGAACCGCTGGCAGCTCCCTCAACGTGATATGATGTGTAAAACAGACAGCCATCTTCATGTTGACCACCTACTGTAATCGGCCGTGTTCCCGAAAAGCTGGGCGCAAGTGGACTTACATCGCCCTGAATATACGTAGTCCACGTACTAACTACACTATCCATAACGACCCACGTATCTATATCAAATATTATATCCATCGTCGTCTGAGGTGCAGACGCCGAACCCAGAAATACCTGAAGTCCCGTGTCGACAACGCTCACGCCTTCCAAGGTTCCTGCTGTCGTGCTCTTCTTGTTCGATGGAAAGGTAACATAATCTGGAAAAAGCGCTGTAAGCCAATCGTCCGACCAATCTGAAAAGTACATATTGCCACCTGCAGCCACATAATTTTGAATGGCCGTGTCAATTTCCGCGATGCCGGAATAATCAGCATCGCAGTTGGCAAATACAGCCTGATAATCGCTAAGCGTCAGTTCATCCAGATCGGAGCCAGAACTTATGATCTTAAGACCAGCCGCCAAACATTCATCGCTATCCGTAAGGGTCTGCGGCACTGATTCATTACCGGTGAGCGTACAACCTTTAAGCTGCGACAGTAAAAGTTGAATACCATCGAATGATCCCGGAACAACCAACCATTTCACGCTCGCAACATCTGAGCTACCTGGTGTTGTACAACTCGCAGGAACGTCGCAAGTTTCACCCTCGTTACACTCGACATCACATGTTATAGTTCCGCCCTCTGCCTTATTCGTAATCACATCCTGCGTAGCATCGGCAACGACCTGTGATGCTGTGCCAAAATAAGTCGATTGAATCTGAATGGTTATACTATCAGAGCAATCATCGCATTGACATGCAAACTGCCCTATATCATCGCTCTCACAGGCATCGTTGTTAACTTCCAAGGCACCATATCCATCTTCATATATTCCCTTCATCGATGCCGAGACACTAGATGATGATGTCATATGTGCAATCGTCGCCCCTGCAACAGGCGTTTCCCCATCAACAGCGTAGACTGTACCGCATAAGACATATGAGCCATCTACCGCGTCACATGCTGCCAAACCCTTCATCGCTGTTACGGTGTCACCACCATTACCATTACCGTTATCGTCATCACTTCCACTACCTCCGCCACATGCGGCAAATGCGATCACCGTCATAATAGCTACCAACAAACCAAGTTTCTTCATACCTCACCCCTTTCTTGCTTTGTTTATTTGGATGATATCTTTAGTCCATCTCAAAAATTATGAAAAGAAAAATAGTTGTACTATTTGCCTATGCAAAAAGTTGAAAAAATCCTGTCCAGAAGGCCCTCTGTCGTTATCTCGCCAGTGATCATACCCAGCGATTCCTGTGCCATTCCGAGGCGTTGCGCCACAACCTCCAGCGGAGCGGCCGTTTCGAGAAGTCTTTTGGCCTCATCGAGATAGCCACCTGCAACGTCCAGCGATTCCTTATGTCTGCCGCTCATGACGACGACGCCCTCTTCAAATCCGATATCCGAGACGATGCGTTCGATCATCAAGCTCTTCAGCTTTTCCAAATTCTGCTCATTCGTTGCAGAAATTTCAGCGATATCGAAATTGTCAGCACCTGAGATGCTGAATTTACGCTCAAGATCGATCTTATTTACAACGAGGACAGATTTTTCAGGATCGAGCATGCCGATGAGGGCTTTATCATCTTCGCAAAACGGGAAGGATGCATCGAAGAGTGCCAAAACCAGATCGGCTCCTTCAATTTCATCCTTCGATTTCGCTATACCGAGCCCCTCCACCTCGCACTCTGAATCCCTAAGACCTGCGGTATCCCTAAGATGAAAGGTGTATCCGCCAAAATTTGCTCCCGCCTCAACCATATCGCGCGTGGTCCCTGGAGCATGATGAACGATCGCCCGATCATCACCGATCAACTTATTCAGGAGGCTGGATTTTCCGACGTTCGGTTTTCCAACTATCGCCGTTCTGATCCCCTCCGAGAGCAATCTCCCCTCTTCAAATGTGGATGATAGCTTTTTTACTCGTTCGGATATCTTAGAGAGTCTATCGACGATCTTTGCGTCTTTAATAAAATCGATATCCTCCTCTGGAAAATCGATGGAGGCCTCGATGAATTTTCTAAGCTCGGCGAGCTCATCACCGATCGAGACAACCTCTTCGGATAGTTTTCCAGATAGCTGCTCGGCCGCTCGCCTCGCTGCCTTGTCGCTCGTCGCATGTATCAACTCCGCCACCGCCTCGGCCTGCGCAAGATCGCATTTCCCGGAGAGAAACGCCCTTCTCGTAAATTCACCGGGGCTTGCCATTCTAGCACCCGAATCCACACACGCTCCGAGGATCCCCTTCAAAACGACGGGCGAACCATGACATGAGAATTCTACGACATCCTGTCCCGTGTAGGTGTGTGGCGATGGCATCAACACCGCCATAACGCGATCAACGATATCGCCTGCAACCGATATTTCACCTAGGTATAACTTTCTCGGTTCAAAATCTTCGCATGACGATTGCCCCCTCCAAAGCGAAGAGAGAATCGCCTTGGCTTTTGGGCCGCTGATACGCACGACGCCTATTCCACCCTGTCCCGGCGGGGTTGCAATGGCGCATATTGTATCTTCATTTGAAATCACCATAAAGTATGACCATCTAAGTTCTATCTACGAAACCTGTCAATTCTTAATAAGCACCAAACAACAAGCACCAAATCCCAAATAAATCACAAATTCCAATTACCTAAATCCGAAACCTAGATTTAGGTCATTGGAATTTGGTGCTTGGAACTTATTTGTTATTTGTAGCTTGGAATTTGGGATTTTACACGGAATTTAAATTCTTATAAGCTCCGCCGGTTAAGTTAGGAGGTTTAAGTGTTCGAAAAAATTGTGAATATTTATACGAAGTGGATGACGAAGCTCTTCATCCCCGCTGCAATTATAGTCATTGCGATCACTTGGCTCGCATTTCCAAAGACGATCTCCATCTTCAAAAAGATTCAGACCGACTTCAAATCGCTCCTCCCCGAGAGCTACGAGAGCGTGCAGCGGATGGATGAGGTAAATGAGCTCTTCGGCAGTCTCAAGAACATGACACTGGTCCTTGAGACGAACGATCCCTTAAAGGCCAAGCCGATGATCCCGAAGCTCGTGGAGTTTCTCGAGGCCGATCCGGAGGTCGACTATGTGAACTGGAGAAAGCCGGGTTACGATTTCTTCGATGAGCACAAGCTCTTCTACCTATCACCTGATGATCTCGTTGAATTGGAGGGAAAGATAGACAGGCGTATCCAGCGTGAAAAGCTGGGCGCCCTATATATAAGCTTCGATGATGATGGCGGTGACAAGGAGGATGCCTTTGGCGATCTGAAGTCGAAGTACGGCGGCTCCCACACCGGAAAGATCACAAGTGAATTCTATACCAACGAGCAGGAGACCGTCTTTCTTCTCGCGGTATATCCGGTGGGAGAAAATCTAAACCTATCGAAGTTTAAAAAGTTCGCCGCGCACATAAAGGGGAAGATAGGGGAGTTCGAACTCAAAAAGCACGATCCTACGGTCAACATCTATTATACGGGTGGAGTCATATCGAGCACGCACGAATACGACTCGCTTATGAACGATCTTAAAACCGCAGGAATCGTTTCCGGAATTATAATTCTACTGCTAATACTCTTTTATTTTCGAACGCTTCGGGCTCTCATATTCGTGGCTTTGCCGCTAGGCTGCGGAATCATCTGGAACTTCGCGATCGCATATTACACTATAGGCCATCTCAACATGACGACTGCCTTTCTCTTCTCGATACTCTTCGGGCTTGGCATAGATTTCGGCATACACCTCAACTCCAGATACAACGAGGAGCGACACAACGGCGCAAATCTCTTCGATGCATTGAGGATTATGTTCCTACAAACTGGAAGATCCTCCCTGACGGCAGGCTTTACCACCGCGGCTGCATTTATAGTCCTCGTCATAAACGACTTTAAAGGCTTCTCGGAATTCGGATCGATCGCGGGGATTGGAATTCTAATAACGCTAGTCGCCTACCTGCTCATCCTTCCGATCATGTTCGCCGCAGAGGAGAAAATACCTTTCTTAAAGAGAAAGCGATTCAAGATGGCCGGCTGGCATCTTGAAAGGATCTCCAACATAAGATCCAAGCCCCTACTGATCGCGCTCGTATCATCGATGGGCGCTTCGATTCTGCTCGCCGCGTTCTTCCTCCGCTTTGATTACGACTTCACAAATTTCAGATCACCAAACATTGATATCGATTATGCGCGCGAACTCGAACATACTGTAAACCCACAGAAGGCAATCCCCTCCGTCGTGCTCGTCCATTCGAATGATGAGGCGCTAACCGTTGGAAGGGCGATCGAAAGAATTAAAAACGAAAACCAGCACTCCCTGATAAACAATTCGAAGAGCGTACACAGCCTCGTACCAAAGGGTCAGAAGGAGAAGATCCCTATAATGCGAAGGATAAAGGCGCTCCTCGAGGACGACGTCATAGAAAAGCTCGTCAAGGGTGAGAACAAGAGAAAGATAGAGGGCTTAAAGAAGTCATCCGTCGCCAACGTATTTACGATGGAGGATATACCGTCGGATATAAAGGAGGCGTTTGTACACAAGGAGACGGGCGAAAAGAATCAGTTGGTCTATATCTTTTTGCATTCCCACGTCGATCTTAAGGACGGTAGGCTCGCGATGGCGCTCGCCGATGATATCAGGGACATCCCGGGTGACGACGGAAAGACATATCATGCCATATCGAGTTCGGTAATATTTGCAGACGTTCTATCGGTCATGCTGAAGGATTCAAAGAAGGCGATCGCACTCTCATTCCTAATGGTCTTCGTCCTGCTGCTCATCGATTTTAGAAGTCTCAAATATACGATCATAACAATGATACCGCTTGTTACGGGAATCACCCTCATGCTGGGTGTCATGGCGATAACGGGGATCGATCTGAACTTCTTCAACATGATAGTGCTTCCCGTCGTGCTCGGCATCGGTATCGATGACGGCGTACATTTCTTCCATCGATTTCAGGAGGAGGGTTATAGAAATGTCGACCGCGTGCTCACGACCACCGGCGGCGCGATCGTCATGACGACGCTGACGACGGTCGCAGGTTTTGCCGGCATGTGCTTCGCGCACCATGGTGGGCTATCGTCGATAGGAATCGCCGCTGACATAGGTCTTATGACCTGTCTCATCACGACGCTCCTCTTCTTCCCGGCGGTACTCAGGGTCCTATGGACGGGGAAAAACCGTAACCAGTTGAATATATTTAACTACTTGCGAAAAAAGCGATTGAGCGAACCGGGGAAATAGTTATTTCCTCACCCGATTTATCAAATATTCGTCTTATTTATAAGGTAGTTACAAACG
Source organism: uncultured Myxococcales bacterium (assembly GCA_964458295.1). Taxonomy (GTDB): domain Bacteria; phylum UBA10199; class UBA10199; order 2-02-FULL-44-16; family JAAZCA01; genus JABGOS01. Next base: position 3,255 of record CAYWIG010000046.1, on the reverse strand, counting down.
AAAAAGGGGCCTCGATACGAGTTGACGGCACTTAGCAAAAGTGTATACTCCGCGCGCGCAAATGCAGATCAGACTAACCTTTAAACGGTAAATCTCAATTTTAAGGGATTGGAGGAGAGTTATGACACTGAGAATCGGTATAAACGGTTTTGGTAGAATCGGAAGGCTGGCGTTAAAGACCATGCTCGAACATGGCGATCTCGAGTGTGTCGGCATCAACGACCTCATCTCGACAGATCTCATGGCCCATCTGTTTAAGTACGATTCCGCACACGGAAGATTTAAGGGTGATGTGTCGGCCGATGAAACGAGCATCACGATAAACGGCAAGAGGATTCCAACGACGAAGGAGAAGGATCCTACAAACCTGCCGTGGAAAAATCTCGAGTGCGATATCGTGATCGAATCTACAGGCCTTTTCACCAAAAAGGACGATGCCGAAAAGCATCGCGTCGCTGGGGCCAAAAGGGTTATCATCTCAGCGCCAGCCAAGGGTGACGTCCCGACATTTGTATATAATGTAAATCACGAAACCTTCGATCCTGCGAATCACACGGTGGTATCCAACGCCAGCTGCACGACGAACTGCTTGGCGCCCGTCACGAAGGTTCTCAATGATAACTTCGGTGTCGAGCAGGGCTTTATGACTACGGTTCATGCGTATACGAACGATCAGCGAGTCGTCGATGCACCGCATAAGGATTTTCGCCGTGCACGCGCAGCTGCCGTTTCGCAGATTCCAACAACCACCGGAGCTGCAAAGGCTGTAGGCCTAGTCCTTCCTGATCTCGCTGGAAAGTTGGATGGTATGGCGATCCGCGTTCCTACACCGGATGTATCGCTGGTCGATCTCGTGGCAACGCTCAAGAAACCCGCCACCGCAGACGAAATCAATGCGGCCCTGAAGAAGGCGGCCGATGGACCGATGAAGGATACGCTCGAATACTGTGATGAACCTTTAGTTTCAGTCGATTTCATGGGCAATCCACACGGTTCGATCGTGGATGCCCTCTCCACGAAGGCCATGGGCAACATGGTGAAGGTGCTCTCCTGGTATGACAACGAGATCGGCTTCTGTCATCAGATGATGAGGATGGCACGGTACGTGGGGAGTAAGATATAATCGATTAATTAAGAATTAAAAATTAAGAATTAAGAGTTGATGTACTTTTCATTATAAAAAATTCTTAATTCTTAATTAAATTCTTAATTCTTCATTATTAATTCTTAATTTATACAGTAGAGAGATAGTTGCATGGCAATAAAATATATCGATGAATTACAACTGAGCGAGAAACGCGTCTTCATGCGTGTCGATTTCAACGTCGCGTTCGGCGAGCCGGGTCAGATCTCGGATGACACCAGGATCCGCGCAGCTCTTCCCACTATACGCTATGCGCTCGGCCAGAAGGCAAAACTCATCCTCGCATCACATTGTGGAAGGCCCAAGGGTAAGCGCGACATGAAATATTCGCTAAAGCCTGTCGGAGAGAGGTTGGCTGCACTACTCGAGGATGTCGACGTCCTGATGCCTGAGGATTGTATAGGCGATGCGGTGAAGAAGCTTTCGCAAGATCTTCAACCCGGCCAGATAATGCTCCTAGAAAATCTTCGATTTCATGAAGAGGAGACGGCAAACAACGAACAGTTCTCAAAACAGCTCGCCGCGCTTGCGGAGGTCTATATCGATGATGCATTTGGAACTGCACATCGCGCGCACGCATCCACCTCCGGCATGGTAAAATTTATGGAGACAAAGGGTGCTGGCTTCCTGATGCGTAAAGAGATAGCCGCACTCACAAAGCTCCTCGATTCTCCGGAAGGCCCCTTTGTGGGCGTACTCGGTGGAGCTAAGGTGTCCGATAAGCTAGGTGTCATCGAAAATTTGATGAACCTATGCGATTCACTGATCATCGGCGGGGGAATGTCATATACCTTCTTGTCGGCTCTTGGTTATTCGATTGGAAAGTCCCTCCTCGATGAGGGTAAGATACATACGGCCAAGAGAATACTGGAGAGGGCCAGCACGAGGAATATCCCTATCTTGCTTCCGGTGGATCACGTCGTCGCCAGCGCGTGTGATGCCCAGGCGGTACCATCTACAACGACGGATGCGTCGGTTCCCGATGGAATGATGGGACTCGATATCGGGCCGAAGACGGTGTCAAATTTCTGTGAGGTAATATCAAAGGCGAAGACGATCTTTTGGAACGGTCCTCTGGGAGTATTTGAGCTAGCGCCTTTTGCAAACGGAACGCTAAAAATAGCGCAGGCGATCGCGAAGACGAAATGTATGTCGGTCGTCGGTGGCGGTGATTCCGTAGCGGCGATAACGAAATCAGGTTTGGCCGATAAGATAACGCATATATCCACCGGTGGCGGGGCATCGCTTGAGTTTATTGAAGGAAAGAAATTGCCAGGAATTGTAGCTTTGGAAGAATAAACGAGAGGAGAAATTCCAAATCACAAGCACCAAATAACAAATAAGCTCCAAATCCCAATATTCAATGACCGAAACATTGATTAGGGCTAATGAGTTTTGTTTTTCGGTAATTGAAATTTGGAATTTATTTGTTATTTGGTGCTTGGAATTTGTTATTTAGAGAGGACAGTATGCGCAAACCCTTTATAGCTGGCAACTGGAAGATGAACAACACGGTCGAGGAGTCGCTTAAATTTGCGGCGACACTCTCTGTCGAACTAAAAGCGACAGGTCAGATCGATGTCGTCATAGCTCCTCCCTTTACAGCCCTTTATTCCGTGGGAGTAGCGTTTGCCGATACGGAATTTGATCTAGCCGCACAGAATATTTTCTGGGAGGATTCAGGTGCTTATACCGCCGAAATCTCTGGGGTGTTTTTAAAAGATGTCGGCTGTAAATATGTCATCATCGGTCATTCGGAGCGCCGTCAGTATTTTGGTGAGACCAATGAGATGGTTAATAAGAGAGTTCACGCAGCGTTAAAACATGACCTCATCCCGATACTCTGTATTGGAGAAACCCTCGAGCAGAGGGAGGCCAACAATACGTGGAACGTAATAGAGACACAGCTCGAAGGTGGTTTAAGGGGTATCGATATCGCGAACGCTGCCGATTTTATAATCGCATATGAACCGGTCTGGGCGATCGGAACCGGAAAGACCGCAAGTACGGAACAGGCCGAGGAGGTCCACGGCCTCATACGCAAATATTTGGATGATAATTGCGGCAAGGCCGTTGCCGATAGGACTAGGATTCTATATGGAGGAAGCGTA
>CAYWIG010000045.1:0-8887 GCA_964458295.1 uncultured Myxococcales bacterium | reverse complement strand
TCATAAGGAGGGCCTAACTTCACGAAGCGTGACGCGCTCGCTCGTGGTGATGAGAGGTTTTTTCAGTTTTCTCGCTCGTGAGAAAATTATTAAAAACGATCCTACCGCACAGATTGAATTTCCGGGTCGCTGGAAGAAACTTCCAAAAGTTCTCTCGATGAAGCAGGTCGACGATCTCTTGGATCAACCCGACAGGAGGACGACGCTTGGAATTAGAGATTATGCTATTCTTCAGCTCTTCTACGCATCGGGACTTCGCATATCGGAGATGTCGAAGCTTACATCCGACAGGGTGAATCTTCAGCAGGGTTACTGCATGCCGTATGGGAAAGGTTCGAAGGAACGGGTCGTGCCGATAGGCGGACATGCGATAAAGGCAATTTCGATTTATCTCGAGGATGCTCGTCCTGATCTCGCTGGTAAACGATTAAACGATTTTCTCTTTCTCTCCAGGAGGGGGAAGAATGTTTCGAGACAGAGGTTGTGGGAAATTATAAAGATGTACGCCAAGAAGGCGGGTATTCGCACCAATGTGACGCCGCACATGTTTCGTCACTCCTTCGCAACTCATATGATCGAGCGGGGGGCGGATCTTCGAATCGTACAGACGATGCTCGGACACTCGGATATCTCTACAACGCAAATATATACACACGTCTCACGAAAACATCTCAAGGATCTCTACAATAAATTTCATCCACGTGCGTGATTGATTGAATCATTTTAACCGATATTAACCGTATAGTCTTAAGGTGTTGATTTCCGAAATAATTCTAAAAATATCAATAAGATAGCCAGGTGGTGTCATCTCACCTCAAGTGAATCGGATATATATAATATAATCAGGTGATATTGTATAATGTGTGATACCAATATTGTCTCATTAAGAAAGGGGGGTGTATGAAGGGATTAAAATTGTTTTTGTTTGTATGCTTGTTGGCTGTGACGATGGGTGCAGGTAGCGGGTCCGGTTCGGGTGGGGGAGATGATGGTGGCGGAGGGGACGATTCCGGTGAAAGCGATGTCATAGATACAACCGCTGGTTCAGTTCTTCCCGTAAATCTCGTTGTGACTTCGCCATATGAAAGTTCATCGTCCAGTTCGGCTATGGTCGTGGGTAAATCGACGAAAGATTTCGACAGTGCGATAGAGGGGCTTCAGACGATCATTGGATGCACTGATGCAACCGAAGCTGCATTCACATTGGACGTCAGCGCATTCGATCAAACTAGCTTGAGTTGCTATGGGCCTATCATCGATTATTTTAATCACCCGGATGGATCACCAGCTGATGGTGAGATGCCACCACACGACGTCGGTCTTTGGAACGAGATGGAGGGTAGTGAAGCGTGTGCTGCAGCTAAGATAAACCAACTCGTAGATAGTGTCGCAGCCAAGGCTAACATAGGATTGAATATCTTTGCTTCCATGGGATGTTATTTAAATCTAAACGAGGATACATTAAGTCTCCCCGGTGTCGGTGAATCCCAAGAGTTAACGGATGGGCTTGTTGAGATACTAGATACCAATGGTATTTCTGGGCTTAGCGTGACGGCAGCGACTCTCGACAGGTCAGCAGATGATGACGGTAACGCAGTATATAATTATGCGTTTTTAGGTTCTATGACGATCGAGTCGGAGACGCGTGATTTGGAATTCTTTTTAAGACATGTTCAATTGGCCGAAGATAATTCCACGTACAAGGGGAAACTTTCATATGTGATGTCGTATGAAGATGAGTCGGGTGGAAATTCCGCTGAAGCGGGCTCTGTTCTCTATCATAAGAGCTCATCGACGGAACTTACATATCGTGCACATGAAGCGCTGTATACCGGAGATCCGGGGGTGACGCCAGATCCCCTCGATTCAAGTAATTTTGATATCGATCCAACGATCAATGGGGATACCGATAGCGAACATGGCTGGAAACATAACTATAACTATTTGTTAGCCTCGTTGAATCCGCAGGAGGATGGTATTGGCACCTATGCATTTTCGTGGATCGCGGGTTTCACCGATGATGCAACACGTGCATTCAATGTAACTTTGGCTGCCGATGATAGTGGAGTTAAGAGCGGTTGTGCCTACTACGGGTATGGTCCTCGAGATGTAGCGCAATCTGGCACGATAAGTGGGATGGTATGCAACTGGGCTGGTGCTAATCCTGATCATACACCAAACGATAAAGTTCAGCGTCAGTGTGTAGTCGAGGAAAGCGGTGTCTTCGTTACAGACACGAGTGCGGGTAACGAAATTGCGATTACCTACGCCCCGACGAATAGTTGTGATTGCACAGCTGGTGACGATTTTACCTATTACTCGAGTTCGCAAACGATGACGAACGATCATACAACAGCCAACACGGCTGTGATAAACAACTTGATTCCCGTGAGTGATATGGATTTCACGATGCCGACCGCACCGAGCGATGTGTATTAAGTATGAACAAAAACTACCAAGTAGTTTTTGTTTGCTAGGATCTGATATAGGGCGCCTACTTGGCGCCCTTTCTTTTTGACCTTTAGACACCTTGGAGGTGTCTTCACGGCGTAACACCATGATTTATAAGTATTAGTCACTTCAAAGGTGTCTAAGGGTTATCTTTTTGACTTTTCGGAGTCCCGTGGTATTATCCGACATAGCTGGTGGGGGACCGGCAACATTGAGGAGGGAACTAGATGTTACCAGCACCAATGGCGGGGTTCGTCGGGACGTATCCAATACCTAGAATCATCAATTTCAAACATTTGGGTTTTCCTCAGGGTAGCATAAGGGCTGAGGCTATTGATCTCTTTACGAAAGTTGGAAGGCAGCAGGAGATACAATGGAGGTACAGATTTGTTCCAGAAAAAAATAAGTGGGACGTATATCCGGTCACGGCATTCGAAACTTTGCGAAGGATGCAATTTGGAGCAAATGCACAATCTCCGGAATGGATAGCGATACACGGGGTGCTGAGTGAAAGTTTTTTTCCAGGAGTTAACTTCCTCGGAAGCGCAGGAAGGGTGGCACCTATAGAGGTTCAACTGAGGGAGAAGAATCCCTTTCCGGATGGAGATACGGCAAGCGTAAAAAAATGGAAGGTTGATGATGGATGGGTTGAAGCACATACCGATGCGTTGATAGATGGTGGGTGGGTAGCATATTCATCAAGTGTTAGGATGGATGGTGTCGATTCGGCGGAGTCGTATCGAAGGAGTGAGAAGTTCGAAAGAAACGTTGTCGCCATAACAAGTTATTTCCAAATGAAATATGCAGTACCTGAAAAAGAGAGGGAGGCACTCAAGGCTCTCGTCGCGGCTCGAATGGTATATCTTGGAAAAATAGCCGGTACCGTGACGCATGCTTTCGGTGAACACTTCGCTGATATAGGTATTAGGCTAGGACCCGCGTATACACTTCTTGGGAAGGAAAGGGGAGTCTCTGATACACTGGATCTCTGGGATAAGTACGGAAGGATCATCGGCCGTATATTAGCAGGTAGAGATAATGACGGCGAAGATCTGTTGGCCGGTTTTATGGAAGCCGTCCTTCCCAGATATATGCAAACGGTCGCAAGGGATGTTCATCTTAAAGCGTATCGGGAGGAGGTTGAACCTTACGCGGAAGTGTTGGAGGGATGGAATAAGAAGAGGGGTAAACCGGAACTTTTCGAAATGCTGAATCCAAAATCGGCACCGATGCCTACGAGGATATTCTCAAGACCGACATCTAGAAAACTAGCGCGCCTCTGGACCGATTTCGTTATAGCGCACCCTGAAGCGAAAAACGATCTACAGACCTTATCCGCATTGATAGGAACAGCTCCGCCATACCCGAAATATCCAGGTCATATGGCTATGACCGATCTTTTGGCTGAACAGATCGCACTGGGTGCAATGCCGGGTATTTCAAAGGGGCACGGATTGACAGGTGATCCGATATCGCAACTTCTGCGTCCGAGCGCACATCCCGACGATCCATATAGAAGTCTCGCCTACAGCAACCCTCTCATCGGATTGTACATGTCAGGCATAACGGATATCGGTGAACTCGATCCCCTCAATCTTCATGGTAGGATATTGAGAGGGGAAGGCTGATAAATTAATTTCGGCATGCCTGTATCTGCGAGTGATATCGCATAACGCGAGAAAGGAATTAAATAATGCCCCCAGCGATTCCTGCAACAATACCAATGCAATCCGCATCGTTTCCCATTCCTCAGGATGTGAGGTTTTCTCAATTGGGATTGCCAACCGCTGCTGAAAGCTTATTTCATAGAGCAGGAGCTTCACTTGGAGGTAGATTCAAATATAGAAATGGGGTCGTCAATCCTGTTTTAGCGTTCAGAGTGATGAGGATGTTTCATTTCGGAAGAAAATTGGATTCCCCTCTCGATCGTCAAACCTACAGAGCGGTCAACGAAAACTTTTTCGGGGGAGCCAGTTTCTACAGATGCGATGGAGAGGTAAGGCCTGTTCTAATTCAGCTTCGAAAGAAAAATCCATTTGCCGATGGCGATACGGCAAAGGTGATGAGGTTCAAGGACGGCGATAGATGGATCAGCTATCGAAATGGAGTAAGCGTAAGGTTGGATGGAATCGACACACCTGAATCGAATCCCAGCGGTAAGTTGGATGGTCAGGTGAAGTGGATATCACAGTACTTGGTCGATGAATATGACGTACCTCCGTCTGATCTCGGAGCGTTGAGGAGTTTGGTCAAAGCGCGCATCGTATATCTGGGTAAGATATCGGGGGCGGTTGCGAATGCTTTCGGAAATCATTTTGCAGATATCGGCATCAGGCTTGCGCCCGCTTACACATTGAAAGCGAAACATCCAGATTACTGCGATACGCTCGATCCTTGGGACAAGTACGGAAGGATCATAGGGCGTATTCTCGCTGGAGGGGAGAATCAGGGTGAGGATCTCCTCGCGGGATTTTTAGAGACGGTATTGCCAGGTGCTATGCGCAGTGCGGATGACGAATGTTATACTAATTATGCATCGCTACTTACAAGGCACCGAAAGGTGTTGGAGAGATGGCGCACTCAAAAGCCAGAACTATATAGAATCTTCGGATTGGAAGATACACCGATACCTAGTAAGGTTTTTTCAGAGGTCAAATGTAAAGAGTTGGCGCGTGTGTGGACCGATTTCTGTGCAGCTCATCCGAGGGCGAAGAATGATCTACAGACATTCATGGCGTTCATTGGAGTAACTCCTCCATATCCAAAATACAGGGGGCATTTCACAGCGCTCGATCTCGCTGCTGAGCTCTATTCGTTGGGCGGCGTGCCTGAGGTATCGACTGGGCACGGCCTTACATCTGACACGATGTTCCGATATATACGTCCCATAGTGCACGACGCCTATCCAAGTCCAGTATTTCAAAGATATGGGACGAGGATCACAAACATCGATGGTGATCTCGCAAATCTCAATCCCCCGGATTGTCGTGAGGGTGGCTGTGATATTCCCAGATAATATGCTGACACTGTCATTCCCGCGCAGGCGGGAATCCCCAGATATGGATAATACTGGATCCCCGATTAAAGCCCTCGGGGATGACATCATCACAAACTCCTTCTTCTCGTTGACAATCCAAATGATTTCAATTACCTCCACCGACCATGCAAAGCAGAATAATGGATCTCGTGTTGTTCTATCCGCTCTTCCTCTTCTCGCTCTCATTTCATGAGGCGGCTCATGGATATGTGGCGGAGAAATTCGGCGATGATACGGCACGCCTGATGGGGAGGATAACGCTCAATCCCGTTGCTCATATAGATATCGTCGGAACGGTCTTCCTTCCTATAATGGGGATACTGACAGGTGCACCTGTGATCGGCTGGGGAAAGCCCGTTCCTGTAAATCCCTATCGTTTGAGAGGTGATGTCAGAAGGTCCAGCCTTTGGGTCGCGATCTTCGGGCCGTTTAGTAACTTCTTTCTGGCGCTCGTCTTTGCGGGTCTCCTGCATTTATTCTTCGCGCTTCTGCCATCGCTTCCGCACAGCATGTTGATACCCGGAAGTTCAGGTGCGAAGGTACTATCGGGAGTTTTATCTATCTGTCAGATGGGCGTTATTTTGAATCTCGTCCTCGGATTCTTCAATCTTATCCCTCTGCCTCCACTAGATGGTGGCACCGTACTTCGCGGCCTCCTTCCGACCGCAAGCCTCGATGCATTCGACAGATTCTCGAGGTACAGCTTCCTGATTTTGCTTGCCCTGTTTGTCACCGGCCTGTTAAGGTATCTGCTCGTTCCGGTGTTTATTTTCGCCGGATATTTGTTGCCAGCGTGAGGTGAGTAAATGCCTGAAAAGAAAAGGATTTTAAGCGGTAACCGTCCAACTGGCCGTATCCATTGGGGGAACTATTTTGGGGCCCTGAAGAATTGGGTGGAGCTCCAGAATGAGTACGAGTGTTACTATTTTATCGCGGACTGGCACGCGCTCACCACGGGATATGAGGATAGCCAGGATATCTTTCCATCTGTAAAGGAGATCATGAAGGATTGGTTGGCCGTGGGATTGCATCCCAGGAAGTCGACGATCTTTCTTCAGTCGTGGGTTCCAGAACATGCGGAGTTGCATCTTCTCCTGTCGATGATCACCCCCCTGGGATGGCTCGAACGCGTTCCTTCATTCAAGGATATGCAGCAGCAGCTGAAAGACCGTGATTTGAATATGTATGGATTCTTGGGATATCCACTTCTTCAAACCGCGGATATCGTCATCTACAATGCACACTTCGTTCCGGTTGGGGAGGATCAGGTATCCCATCTGGAGTTCTCACGCGAGGTCGTACGCCGTTTCCATCACGTGATGAACAAACAGGTCTTTGTGGAACCGAAGCCGCTCCTCACGAGTTCCCCTCGTGTGCCCGGCATCGATGGCAGAAAGATGAGTAAGAGTTTCGATAACGCCATATATATATCCGACGATGATGAGACGGTTCAGAAGAAGATGATGCAGGCGATAACCGACCCCGCGAGGAAGCGTAAGGATGATCCAGGCAATCCGGATATATGTAATATCTTTGCGTATCATAAACTATACACGGACGAGGGCGCGATAAAGGATATCGATTCGAAGTGCAGGAGCGCTGGTATAGGTTGTGTCGATTGCAAGAGGATGTGCATTGAAAATGCCTTGAACTTTTGGAAGCCTATCAAGGAAAAACGTGAACAATGGGATGATGAGGAGGAGAAGCTCCTCGAAATCCTTCGCGATGGTTCCAAGAGGGCGCGCGAGACGGCACGTGAAACGATGGAACGCGTTCGGAAGGCAGTTAATTTAGATTATAAATGAAGTGTTGCGTGATGCGTGTTACGTGATGTGAAAAGACGCATCACGTATCACGTATCGCGCACCACGCAAAAAATGACACTACATATCGCAAGCGATGATTATAGAGTGAATTTGGAGATCTTCGAGGGTCCTCTCGATCTTCTCATCCACCTCATCAAGAAGAACGATCTGGATGTCTATGATATCCCTGTCGCCTTTGTGCTTGAAGAGTACATGAAGTATCTCGACACACTGAAGGAACTGGATATCGACCTCGCCGGCGAATTCTTACTGATGGCCGCAGAGATGGCGCACATCAAGTCGAAGCTGCTTCTCCCCGATGAAGAATTCGAGGAGGAGGAGTTGGAGATCGATCCGAGATCGGATCTCGTCAAGAGACTTCTTGAGTACCAACAGTTCAAAGATGCCTCGCATACCCTGATGGATAGACAGGTGCTGGGACGCGACGTGTTCGTGCAGCAGACGTATGAGAAGATCGAAACTCCAAATGACGGCCCTGTTGAGGGTGATGTATATGAATTGATCGAGGCATTTTCGAAGATCTTGAGCAAGGCTCCACCTGAGGAATTCCACGATGTCTCCGTCGATAGAATATCGATCAACGATCGAATTTACCAGATAGTCAGCATGATAAAGAAGGGTATGACCGTCATGCTCGATGATCTGATCGGCAATGACTATAGCAAATACAATATCCTCATCACATTTCTAGCGCTGCTCGAGATGAGCAAACTCAGGATGATCAGGATCTACCAGTCCTCAAGCTGTGGACCGGTTCATATCCAGGGCGTTATGGAGGAGGTCGATGACGAGGATGTCGCTCGACTGGTCGAGGTCGAGACGTCATCGTATGATGGAAAGGAATCAAACGAAGAGCAGTCGTAAGTCATAAGTCGAAAGTGTTATAAAATACTACTTATGACTTACAACTTACCACTTAAGACTGGTATTGGAGGGTAAATGGATTTATCAGAACTCAAACCTATTATCGAAGCGATGATATTCGTATCGGACGAACCTATAACCGAGAACGGAATACTCCTGGCGCTTACGGAGGAGGGTGTTGAGAAGAAGATCGTCAAGGAGTGCATCGCTGAAATTGAGAGGGAGTGTAACGAAAATCCTGACAGGGGTGTTCAACTCGCCAGTGTTGCGGGCGGATATCAGTTTCGCACGAAATCCGTTTGTACGGACTGGCTGAAACGTCTTCATGTTCCAAAACCCATGAGGGTTTCGGGGCCCGCCTTAGAGACATTGGCGATAGTCGCGTATAAGCAACCTATCGTCAGAAGTGAAATCGAAAAGGTAAGGGGTGTGGATAGCGGTGGCGTCCTAAAGACACTTCTCGAGAAAAAGCTTCTGAGGATCGTAGGGCGAAAGGATGAGCCAGGTCAACCGCTTCTCTATGGTACCACGAATGATTTCTTGGAGATTTTCAACCTGAAGACCTTGAAGGAGTTGCCGACTCTCAAGGATGTGGAAGATCTTCTCAGGGAGCGCAAAGCCCAGACCGATTCCGACGATACTCATAAGATCAAGATCGAGGACGACGACGAGCAGACTGTAGTGATTGAGGATGAGGAAGAGGATACGG
>CAYWIG010000044.1:0-8908 GCA_964458295.1 uncultured Myxococcales bacterium | reverse complement strand
CTGTTTCAAACAGTCTTTGAACCCTAATTTACCAACACAAAATGTCCTATAACTCTCATTAATAATCCTTTGGCCCTATGGCATTTGAGTGTCCTACCGCTGTCGGCCCTCAAATGCCAAAGCCAATAGGATTATTAACTTCCTCATACACTTCGCTCATAGACGCGCTCTTATGCTCCGTCGGGCAGAACCCCAAAACCCAGTAGCGCAAAGACATTGTGCAAATTTCCTTCCGGAAATTCATACATTTGGAGTTTGATCCGATGGGTTTTGGGATTTTCCCGGAGGAGACGTTAAAGCGCGGTTACGAGACCGACCGTATTCGGAAGTCAAAAAACAGATTGGATTCCTGATTTGGAGGCCGACAGAGGAGGACATCCAAATCAGATGAAGCCGACTGATTTATGACGACGGATAGAGAGGCGAAGTGCGCACGGTCGACGGAGGGAAGATGCCAAAAACCGGCGAAAACAATTAAATTGATATTGAAGATTATCAGATCAAGTTACGATAATTACAGATAAACCTAAAACCCCTTCTCAATCTTTAGCTCATCGATGAGTCTTTCGATCTCCTCCTCATAGGTGGGTTCGTCGAAAAGACTATTCGCGGGGTTATCGAAGCCGAAATCACGCTCGACATCCCTGTCGAAATTGGAGGATCGCAGATCTTCCTTTATGATATCCATATACCTATCAGGATGTTTCTTGCAGATATATTCTACGTAGGCGTTTAGCTTCTTCGCAGAGCGCTTTCGCTCACTCTCCTTAATAACCTTCCAATTTCTAAGGTAATGCAGGCGACAAAAACCCTTCGTCGTAGCGGCATTTTTGCAATTCTCGTCTTTGCAGATCTTTATGCGAGCCATATTGTATCAATCCCGGTGATAAGCGTTATTCCGCAGCAATTAACAGCAGATATCCGGCTCGTCAACCCAAAGAGGTCATCCTACTGCAGGGTCTTATCCGGATCCTCCGCTATCTTCGCCCTTTCAAGCGCCTTTTCAAATTGCACATGCCTCTCGAGACCCTCTTCCCTCTCCTGATCGATCTCCGCCTTAAGCCCCGGGCTAAATGCCTCCGAGGTCTTCTTTCTCTCATACCTGCGATCCATTATAAACATGCCTATAACGAAACCCAGGAGCAACAATAGAAGAATAGCACCTACGACATACCAGAACATGTTCAATCCTTTAGTCTTTCTATAAGACTTGATTTAATATTTTCCAAGCGATCAGAGCTGGTAATCTTCTTGCCAACCTCATCCCTAATATAGAAGACATCGATAACACGGTCAACATGAGTCGTTATTCTGGCACGATCGATCGTCAGATGCAGATCATGAAGTGTTGAGGCGATCCTGTAGAGCAGCCCCTGTCTGTCGTCTGCATGGATTTCAACAACCGTCTCCATCTCTGACACATCGTTGTCGACCGCAACCTCCACATTATTCATCCTTCCAGATTTACTGAGGATGCTCGGTTTGAACCTGCTTTCGAATAAAGTGCGAATATCCCTCTCGCCCAAAACAACGGACATCATCTCCTTTCGAATCTGATTCCATTTTTCCGGATTCTCAAATGGCTTGTCCATGGAATCCGTGATATGAAACACATCCATGGCTATGCCATCGCTCGACGTGTATAGTTGTGCATCGATGATATTCGCACCAGCTGCAGCCAGCACTCCTGTGATCTCAGCGAAGAGACCCGGTTTATCCCTGGTCACCACCGAAAACTCAGAACAACCCTTCTCGGGGATACTCTTAGATATCGTCGACAATAATTTTCGATCTATCTCCTTCGACATCATCATGTGTGCAGAGATGGTCTCAGGAGTCGTGTGAAATAGGTAGCGTTTGGGAAGTGAGTGCAGATGGTCGTCTATATCACTCTCAGAAGCGGTGTTCCCCAATATTTTCAAAACCTCCCTCTTCTTCTTGGCTGCCTCTAGCCTCCTACCCTCATCCGTAATCCCTCCTCCCATGATCGAATCTAACGTATTCCGATATAGGTCTGAGAGGAGGCTGGCCTTCCATTCGCTCCAAAGATTCGGTCCGATCGCCCTGATGTCGGCACAGGTTAATACGTAGAGCATGGAGAGCACCTCTGGAGAGATAAATGATTGAGCAAATCGGTTGAGAAGATTTAGATCACCTATATCCCTCTTGAAGGCTATCTTGGCCATCGTAAGGTGGCGCTTAACAATAAACGCAACGTCCGTCGCATCGTCATCCGTATATCCGAGGCGCTTCACAATCTCATATGCTAGAGCCGCTCCCTTGGCTGAATGTTCGCCTCCCCTGCCCTTGCCGACATCATGAAGAAGTGTGGACAATATGAGAACGTGGGGTCGTTTTATGGAATTGAGAGCATTCTTCAAATTGATATCGACACCCTTCTCACCTGAATTGATCTTTGCGATCTCCCAAACAGCCCGGATTGAATGTTCGCCGGTCGTGTAGATATGAAAACCATCATGCTGCACCAGGTTGATTATCGGATCCATCTCAGGAAACCATTTTGTAAGGTAGTTACATTCATGCATGTCTCTGAGCGTGACGTCGATCGAACGGTAATTGGATAGTATATCCTGCCATACTGCATTTGCAGCGTCCGATGAACGTAAGTTTGCAGGAAGATCTGACATATGTGCGATGTTATCCTTAGTCTCAGGATCCATAGGAATGGATTTTCTCTTGGCGAGAGCAAAGGCCTCCAGTACTTTTACATGATCCTCTGGCGCGACGGCAGAAGCGATCGACAAGGTCTTATGCTCAGTTAGACAAAACCCGTCGCCCAACCTTCTTCTAAAAAAGAAGCGTTTGACAGCGCTGCTCGGAAATAGTGACCTTCGAATCCTCTCAAGAGCCCTATCACAGAGAAGATGTACCCTCGATGCATGCTTATAGTAAGAACTCATCAGCTCCTCTGTGGAGCTTACACCATTCTTAAGTTTTAGCCCCATCCTCCCGGCAACCTCGCCCTGGAGAGTCTCACTCAAACTATCACTTCTCTTCTTCTCGATGAAATGCAGAATATGTCTGACTTTCCAGATGTAACGGATGGATTCTATCAGCTCATAGCGTGCCCGCTCCCTTGGGATCGTCCTCCTGAATGAATCGATCTTATCTGCAGAAAATAAAATCGCATGGGACATCCAATCCAAAGTATGATAGTCGCGCAGACCTCCCTCACCCTCCTTGATGTTAGGCTGTAGGAGGTATATAGTATCCCCATAGCGCTTCAAGCGATCCTCTCTCTCGGCATTCTTATCTTTAAAATATTTTTGTCTCGATGAAGTATTTGAAAAATGGCCCGCTATGACATCTATGAGATCATGGTAAATATTCGTATTGCCGACGAGAAATCTAGCATCGATCATCGCGGTGAGCGCCTTGGCGTCATCCTCGATCACCCCTTTGCATTCCCTGATCGTTCGGGTAGCACCTCCGATCTCGACACCAGCATTCCAAAAAGGATACAGAATCCCTTCGGCAATTTCGCCTATCGATGAATCGTCAGATCCATCATGAAGAAAGAGCAGATCGATATCACAGTAAAGACCGTATTCCCGTCGGCCATACCCTCCGAGGGCGAGTATCGATATCTTGTCACCGTTCTCTCGAAATACCTTTATCGAATTTGCCAAGGATTCCAGAATTGCATCGGTGATATGGGAATGGATTTCGTTGATTTCAAGCGCATCCCTGCCCGACTCCAATGCGTCCTCAAACCACTTCGACTTTCTATCGAGAGCTTCCTTTATCGCCTCGCCGGAATTCACCTCATAATCTAGGGAGGTGACTTCGGAAAATATCTTTTCGTTACTCAGATCAATGGGCATAATCGATTTTATAAGGATGCTGACCGTGTTCTCAAGTAGCGCTCAACACCATCGGCTATAGCTATTGAGAGATGGTCTTGATAATTTTTATTCTTGAGTCGCTTCTCCTCCCTGGGATTTGAGATGAATGAAGTCTCCACTAAAATTGCGGGACACTTTGCCCCTACGAGTACGTAAAATAGTGCAGAACGCACCTTCCTATTCTTAACTCCAGGGTATCTCTTTCGCATCCTCTTCATGAGCGAGCCCTGAACCTTTATGGCGAGCTTCCTGGATTCTACAGTATCTATGTTCTGAAGCATCGTGGAGAGGATATGCTCAACATCCGAGAGCTTCTTCCTCGAAGCACGGTTCTCCCTGGCAGCCAATTTCTGTGCAGCTCTATCCGTAGCATTGTTCAGATAGTAGGTCTCAATACCTGACATGCTCCTATTCGTCGCTGCGTTGGCATGGACTGAGATGAAGAGATCCGCCCCCCTCCTAACTGCAAATCTATCCCTAGCCTCAAGCGAGAGAGTTTTATCACCCGATCTAGTAAGGTAGACCTTCGCACCAGTTTTCTTTCTGATTTGATTGGCGAGTTTCTTTGAAATGGCTAGTGCGATATCCTTCTCTTTTGTTCCTCCAGGACCCACGGCACCCTTCTGATCTCCACCATGACCTGGATCAATCACTATCGTGAACTTTTTTTTTTGGAATCCTGCGGTTTTTTCTCTTCATCGACAGTTGCAGAAACCGGCTTGGCGATAGCTGCGCCTTCCGCCATTTTGAAATTTACAGAGATCTTAGATTTCGTGGGAACTACCTCGTAGGTCGTCCCCGGTTTCATTACGAAGGAGAGCTTGCTGCCACTGCCGAACATCCTCTTCTTCATCTTTATCTTGGAGAGATAATTGGATTCGACCTGAAGAACCTTTGCCAAGGCCTCTGAAGGTTTCGTATACGAGAGCGTCATCTCCAGTTTTGGAGATGATCCCGTCCTTACGCCCTGCTCCGTAAACTCCAGAGAGTATGCTACCGGTCTGCTGAAATTCAGTTCCACAGTCGTCGACTGTGGATTCTCTTTGATATCGACTGCGGATAAAACAGCCCCATCGAGCGGACCTGCAACATCCGTCTCCAAATATGACTTATTTGCAGCGGCCTTGACCTCTTTTTGCTCCTCCTCCGAAATCTCTTCTTTCGCAGCAACCACGGCTGTTGCCGCCTCCTCGGTTTTGGCCGGTTTACCTAAAGAGGCCAGCAGCTTCTTCGCCTTCGGACGCATGTCCCCTTTAGGATAATTTTCAATGAGGTGATTCAATGCCAACCTCGCCTTATCATCCTGTTTGAGAGGTTTATGTCTCAAGACGGCGATCTGATACAGAGCATCATCGGCTAAAGTACTCTTTGGATACTCCCTTATGAGCTGATTATAGAGGTTGATAGCCGCCTCGACATCGGCTTTATCATGCAATTTGAAATAGAGTTCCCTGCGAAGCCTTGCAGCGCTATAGAGCGCATCCTTACCGCGTTTGGTACTTGGAAAGGCAGCATTGACCTTTTCGAACATGTCGATGCATTTTTCCCATTCCTTGCGGCTCGAAGATTTTGTGGGATCTGATTTTACATTCCCATAGCATCTCTTGGCACTGTCGTATGCATCCGTGGAGGATGCTTGTGCATGGACTACCTGGACAGTAGATATAAATGCCAGGAGGACAAAGAAGGATATAATTTGTTTTTTCATAATGGAGCGCATTCTAGCATTTAGCTTAATTAGCTTCAACGGAATTGTTTTACTCTGTAAATACCTTCCCCTTACCCGTCATCCCCGCATGGTGTTAGCGGGGATCCAGCAATGGATGAAAACAACACACTCTTCGAACAATGCTGGATTCCCGCCTACGCGGGAATGACAATTGCAATTATCAACTTAGATTTTCCCCTTCAGCTCATGGAGGAGATTGATCGCCTCCAGAGGGGTGATCGTGGCCGTATCCAGCCCCTCCAGCTTTGCCACGACCTCACTCGGCACCGGTTTGGTGAAGAGCTGGAACTGGGCAGGACCATCCTCGGGTTGATCCTTAGTGTGATGCGTCGCCAGACGTGGCCTGCCGACTTCGTCGAATTCACCACTCTCAAGGTTTTCCAACACCTCGCCTGCCCTCTCTATCACCGTCCCCGGTAGACCTGCCAGCTTCGCTACTTGAATACCATAACTCCTGGATGTTCCCCCAGGTATCAGCTTCCTCAGAAAAACTATGTTGTCACTCCATTCCTTCACAGCAATCTGCATATTCCTTATCCCGGACTTGGTCAGCGCCAACTCGGTAAGCTCGTGGTAATGGGTGGCGAACATCGTTTTCGACCGAATCCTGTCATGGATATCCTCAGCCACCGCCCACGCAATTGCGAGTCCATCGAAAGTCGAGGTTCCTCGTCCTATCTCGTCGATGATGATGAGGCTCCTTTGCGAGGCATCTCTGAGAATCATCGATGCTTCGGCCATCTCGACCATAAACGTGGATTGTCCTTTTGAAAGGGCATCCGACGCTCCGACCCTCGTAAATATCCTGTCGACGGTTCCAATCCTTGCACGCGTCGCCGGAACGAAGCATCCAATCTGAGCCATGAGAACGATAAGCGCAGTTTGTCGCATAACGGTGGATTTACCGGCCATGTTCGGCCCCGTTATCATGAGAAATCGGTTCTCATCATCGTCGAGGTAGGAATCGTTTGGAATGAACCTCTCAAGCGGATTCAACTTTTCTATTATCGGATGTCTGCCATCCTTGATATCGATGATCGAGGAGTCGTCGACGATAGGTCTGCAGTAATCGCTTTCAGCGGCTAACCTTGCAAATGAGAGCAACACATCGATCGATGCTATCGAATCGGCCGTCCTCTGCAGTTTGGGAATGCTGTCGGCCACCCTATCCCTGAGTAGTGAAAATATTTCATACTCGAGGGCCTTGACCTTCTCCTCGGCACCCAGGACCTTCTCCTCATATTCCTTAAGTTCCGGCGTGATATATCTTTCGGCATTCGTAAGCGTTTGCTTGCGAATGTAATGATCCGGAACTTTGTCACGATGGGTATGGGTAACTTCGAGGTAATATCCAAAAACCTTGTTGAAGCGAACCTTAAGGGAACTGATACCGGTCTCCGCCTTCTCCTTGGATTCCAATTTCGCGATATAACTCTTTCCACCGGAAACTATCTCCAGGAGCTCATCGAGCTCAGGAGAGACGCCCCTCTTTATCAAACCACCATCCCTGAGTGAAAAAGGTGGCTCATCCATTACTTTTGAATTTATTTCGGCTATCAGATCATCGCATGTGTCCATGGAGTCATGAAGATTACCCAAGAGTCCATCGGTCCCTTTGATAAGTGATTTTAGTTCCCTCGTGGCCTCGAGCGAACCCTTCAAGGCGATCAAGTCGCGTGCATTTGCAACGCCGGCTCCGACTCGGCCAGTGATCCTCTCGAGATCGTAAATCTCGGTCATGATCTGAGGCATGCTTCTTAAGAACTCCGGTTCATTCACGATCTCTTCAACTGCATCGAGCCTCTCATTGATCTTTGCGGGATCTCTCAGTGGATATATGAGCCATCTCTTTAGTTTTCTTGCTCCGACCGCGGTGCACGTCCTATCGATCGTTGAAAGCAACGATCCCTCACGTTCACCACTCAGGAGAGTTCTTGTCAGCTCAAGATTTCGCATCGTCGACTCGTCGAGACGCATGATGGAGCTTATTTCATAAGGTTGAATCGAGGTGATCTGATTCAATGAACCTTTTTGAGTTTTTCTAAGATACGAGGTGACGTATGAAGCAGCCTTGACTGCGAGAGGATAAACTCCATCGAGATCAGCACCTCCATCTAATGTGCTTATGTCCATAGGCTCGGAAGCCGTATCGAGCGATTGGAGCGTTATCAAAGCATTCGGAAGTTTCTCCCGCAACAGCGCAAATTGTTCCGAATTCGCATCCATCCCGTGATCTATCAACAACTCCTTGGGATCGATCCTCAGTAGTTCCTCGATCAGTATACCTGTAGAGGAAAACTCGGTCGCCTGGAAAAGACCTGTAGAAATATCACATATAGCAATTCCTATTGAATCTCCCTCCACGACGACGCTAGTAAGAAAGTTATTGCTCGAAGCCTCGAGCCCGAGACCATCAGCCACAACCCCTGGGGTTACGACCCTCGTCACATCCCTCTTCACGATGCCTTTGGCAAATTTTGGATCTTCGATCTGATCACAGATCGCAACTTTCTTCCCATTTTCCAAAAGTTTAGCGACATACGGTTCGACCGAATGATACGGAACACCACATAGCGGGACTGGATTTGCATCATTTTTGTTCCTAGATGTTAAAGTAATGTCTAATATATTAGATGCTATCTTAGCGTCATCATAGAACATTTCATAGAAATCGCCCAATCTGAAGAAGAGGATCGAATCAGGATACTGCTCCTTGATCTGTTTATATTGCCTAAGCATCGGTGTTGAAGCATCATTCGGCGAGGATTTCATGACCATATATTGGAGCTAACACGCCGCAAAGCATGAATCAAGGCGTATATAGCTGAAAATACTCAGAATGTGACATATTTGTCGTATTACAACTACTTGAAATTACTACAATTTGGATCCACTCCCCCCTATCATTATATATCACCAGAAAAATGGCCGTATTTAGCAACTTCGGGTTTCGGCCCAACCGATAATACATACGGAAGAAGAGGAGTAAATTGATGATAGGTTTACTGGGCATATTGGGTTGTTCGATTGTGGCGATCGTAGTTTCGGTCGTCGTATCCGTCGTCGGAACGATCGTTACAACCGGTGTTTCGATTGCAAGCATGCAGGCACAGAAGGAAGCCGCTGCTGAGCAGGCTTCGCTTGAACGCGAGTCGATGAGAGCTTCCCAAGCCCGCGGCAGATATCAGAAACGCATGAACGAGAAGGCTCAGATGAGAAGCGCTATCAGGATGAAATCTCAGATGGGTTCTTCGATTGCACTAGACCACCTCTACGCAAAGAAGTTGAAGGGGCAAAATGGCAGAAAGAAAGC
>CAYWIG010000043.1:0-9037 GCA_964458295.1 uncultured Myxococcales bacterium | reverse complement strand
CGGAAGCGGTGCGACGACGCCAACCGATTCGCTCGAGGTCACCACGATTTCAAAGACGACGAATATGACCTTTGCTGACGGTTCGGGGACGGTGACGCTTTCGATCACCTTCAATAGGGAAGTGAGCGAAACGGATCTTGAAAACCTCGAGGTAACTGTAGACTCTGCAACTGTTGGCGAACTCAGCTGCACGGCGGAAGTATGCGAAACTACGATCAGCGGTCTTGCTGGATGTGCGACCCTTACCGACTATACCGCTACGATTGCGAGTTCGGGTACAACCCTCGCTACTTTTTCGTTCAACTCAGCCGATGATGAATTCGAATGGGATCCTACGACGACGGAGAATATGTTCGGTGATTACTCAGCAGAACCAACAACGTGCTGGATGGCATTGACAAGCGCCCTGACCGCGGAGAGTTTCAACGGGTTGCCAGGCTTCGTCAATACTACCCTGGATGAGGGCTGGCAGATGTGGACCTTCAAAAAGCCGGCTGTTTTTTTGGGGGGTGATTCCCCTAGGATCGGTAAATTCATTTCAAGCGGCACAGCATTTCTCGTTCATCTAAAGATTCAGGGGTATGATGATTTCACGACATATTACCAGAACGGTTGTGCCGGTTTCACCGCGGACGTCAGCGGGCCTCCGTCCGGACCGTTACTCGGACAAAATATGCTAGGCGTAGTATGGAGCTTTGATGGCGATTTAATATTTTCGGATGGACCGTGGGGAAGGCAGGTTCATGACGCAGCTAACGAAAACGGGGTTTGGAAGACAAGCGATTCAACCGAACTCTCCGAGGTATATTTTTGCCTATTCAAGGGTCCGGAATCTGATGGTTCATATCCGGAGAGGACATTTATCAGTACGGATGGAGAAACTTTTACGGAGATACTCGAATCAAACATGACCGACAATTTGGACCCATCTGGTACCGACTTCTACAGCGACGTCGAACCATGGTCCACGAAGCAATTTTGGGCCATTTTCCACGGAGCAATTTGGTACCCCTCTATTTTATAGACTGATCATCGCCTGCACGATTGCCCTATATTCAAGCTGCCTCATCTTTGGATCGCTCGATAAGGCAAGGTATGAAGGCGCCGATGTAATCAGCGAATTTTTCTTGCCGTGTGCATAGAAATTATAGGAGGACCACGTGCTCTCTTCTGGACTCCTATCCCGACCAGCTCGAACTCCATTTAAATCGGAATAGGTCATTACCGATATAAGGTGTCTATCGTCATCAATGACGGAGGATTCAGGACGATTCATTATCAATTGTCCTCTGCGATTTAGATATTTGTTCACCTTTCTAGCCAGAAGATTGTGAACTACCCTGAAAAAACATCCAAATCCCTCAACCGATGCTGTCCTTCCAATCAGGTGGGCATGATTTTCCATCAGGTGATATGCATAAAATTGAATAAGATAGTCATCCTTATATTTCAGCAGCAGATCATAATATAGGTGTTTAACCCAATTCTGTAGAAGCCAATCTTTGTTATGACATTGCCAGACGGCATAAAAAGTACAACCATCGTAAAGTATAGATACTCTTGGTGTTCCAACCATAGTTTTTTTGTACTCAAATTCTATGCCACTTCCCTGATCCTGTAGATAATTGAATTTATGGGGATATATTTGTTGGAGATGTTTGGAGCTGCAGCATTTTGAGGCATGATGATTCATTTTTGGTCAGTTGCTCCGTCTATACGGGGCAATAATTGCTTCGTGGACTATGGTTTGCGTTTTAAGCGAATGAGAGTAAAATGATTCCCTCAAAAAGGAGGATTTATGAAGCGCTTACCATCGTATTTATTAATCATATCGGTTTTACTTTTTGGCTGTAGCGGTTCCGGTGGAAGTTCCGATGATGGTGGAGGGGGCGTTCCTGATGATGCGGTGAGTGTGAATGATATAGCTGACAGCACCGATGTCGCTGTCGATTCAACGTTCGTCTACACATTCGATGAAGCGGTAACATCATCGACCGTAACCGACTCCACGTTCTTCATCGTCGAGGGATCCGGGTCTCAGGATGAGGCCCAGGCGATGATCAAGGAGGGAGAAGGGGAAGGAGAGGGTGAGGGTGAATCGAATCCATGCGATGCGGATTATCGAATCGCGGCGACCGTCGAGTGTCCCACATCCACACAGTGCACGCTCGATCCTACAGCGAATCTTCTCTACAACAATCAGCATACGTTTTGCTTACTAGATTCTATCGAATATGAATCCGGCGAAACTTTTGAAGGAGCTATGGCTCCATTCATGACCGCGCAGAGCGAGACGGCCTTCTTGGATCCGGCGCCTGAGGGTCTTTCCTTCGCTGCGTTTTCGAGTGATGTCGGCAACGCCGGTTTTGCAGCTAACAGCAACGCATATCTCATCAAATGGTGGCCGAATGGAACGATATCGAAGCTCGGTAATACACAATTCGACCTCTATTATACCGCACCTGCCGATACGTTGGATTTATTGCAGACATTCTCGACGGAGGTTCTGAACGATCAAGCCTACATAATCGGCGGACTTAAGGATGACGGAAATGAATGTCCGGTACCCAGTGGTGCAACCTACAACTGTGCCACAACCGACACCTGGGTATATAATCCCGATGGAAATACGCTTACGGCGGGTGCTGCGATAAACAATGCGCGCGATGTCGCAGCATCCGGTGTCGTCGATGGAAAGATCTATATCGTGGGTGGATGGAATCCAAACGCCGAAGGAAGCAACCTCGATTCGGTTGAGGTCTTCGATGGAGCATCATGGAGCGAGGTGACCTACACGGGTAAATTCGATTCGGTGCGGAGCCCGGCATATGCAGCCGTCGGTAGTAAGGTTTATGTGTTTGCCGGTTGTACTGCGATGGGGGGATGTAATCAGACGATGACTCAGATTTTCGATACGGAAACGAATAGATTTCATCAGGGGGCCGATATGCCGCTTGATGGTAGACATTTTTCCGGCCAACATGCCGTAGCTAGACAGAATCGTTACATCTATGTTTACGGTGGCGCCACCGACCATAGTGAAACCAAGTTCGACGACGCTGCGGTTTACGATGTCGAAGCGAACGAGTGGCAGACTCTTTCAAATACGATGACCGAAGAGCGAAAGAGCTGTGGCTCGGTGATGTTAGGAGACAAGCTCTACGTCTCAGGAGGCGGCCCAGCCTCAACCGAAGTTGGCACGTTTACAGCGGCGGAGTAATTTACACATATTCATTGATATAATGCTAAACACCTACATGCTGTGAAGTGCTTGGTTACACTACATATGTTTGATATTGTGGAAATGTAGTGTAATATATCTTGACCTCCCTGTCGATATTGATTACACTACATATATTAATATTCATCATATTGTAGTGTAACTATGAATATCCTAATTTCGACACTCAGGGAAGAGCTGGCTACCGTTAAAAGGCTGGAGAAGCGCTATATAAAGCAGTTGGGGGAGCTTCCAAGGGGAAGCCTTGTGGTCAGAACCGTCAGAAAGAATAAATATGTTTATCTGACCTATCGTGAGGGTAGCAAGGTCAAGCAGCGATATCTGGGTAAGGTTGATCCCGATCTTCTTCAATCGATCAAAGAACAGATTAAAAAGCGAAATGATCTGAAGGGGAAGCTAAAGAGCGTAAGAGAGCAGAAGCGAATTTTAGAAAGGGCATTGCGTGAGAAGTCAAAATGAACTTGTTCAAGATATACTAAAATATATGTCAAAGGCCGGCATACTTGATAATGTGTTGTTGATTGGTAGTTGGTGTGCACATTTATACAGTTACTATTTTTCGAATCAAGATTATGCTCCACGTATCAAAACTAGGGATATCGATTTTTTGACATCTACGAAACCACGATTTCCAAAAAGAATTGATTTTGAAAAACTGATGGAGCCGCTCGGTTTTGAAATTAGCTTCTTTGGCAAGGGGTTTATGAAGTTAGAAAGCGATGAACTTGTTTTAGAGTTTTTGACGCCGGAAGTTGGACGTCATAGGGAAACTCCAATTCCACTTAAAGAGATCATGTTTAACGCGCAACCACTACGTCATATGTCCATATTGTGGCGTAATCCTATAGAGGTTGAAATTGGTGGTGTTAAGGTATCTCTTCCCCATCCAGCTGACTATGCTTTACAGAAACTCATCGCCGCATCGAACCGAAAAAGAGGCGATAAGATTGATAAGGATCGTGGAATGGCCATTGAAGTTCTTAACGCGCTTTTACTCAAGGGAGAGAAGTATACCATTCTAGACTCATTCAATAGTCTTAGCAAAAACGAGAGAAAAATTGTGACCGTTGAATTGGAGAAGACTGAATATTCCACAATTCTTGATAGAAATATCTCTAAATGATGAAGTGATTTAGCAATAAACTCTACGTCTCAGGCGGCGGCCCAGCCTCAACCGAGGTCGGCACGTTCACGGCTGCGGAGTGATCGAGTGGGTGAGGCCTACTTCTCTATCTTATATATTCCTCCAGGTGTGCCTATATAGAGGGTGTTTCCTAGTGTAACCATATCCTGGGCCTTTCTGATGTAAAATGGATCAGCATCTGGTGAAATGTCGAGACCGAAACTCCTCATCACCTCAAACACATCACAATATCCTGCATGGTAGGTTCCGTTTTCGATGGAGTCACCGCAGGCAGGGTCGATCACAGTATCTAGAGAGCTAACGCTCGTATACGCGCCATCGCCATCTTCCTCGAGACCTACAACCACTCCGAAGTCGCCATCCAAGACGTATAACCTGCCATCATCCGTGAAAGCAGCGTCTGAGGCGTAGAGCCTTTCGTGCACAGCACCTTCGGGGATGTTTCCTGTATATGCCGTTCGAAAATCAGCGCTGGCCGGAATGAAGAGGCACTTGGAACCAAGAAACATCTTTTCGGAAAAAGGATCTAAAGTATGAACACAATAATTTCCATCTTGATTTTCCTCGCCTCCACCGACGACTACTAACTTCGAACCGTCATTCGACGGAACAAAAACTCTTTCCTTTATGGAATGAGAAAAGAGGGAGTAAATTTCATAAGACTGTCCCCTAACATATATGGCATTCGCGCCTTCAACGATACTCGTGTTGAAATGGTCCAATGTGTCCGCATTCAATATGTTGAAATGGAGTCCTGTTCCTGGTTTAGCCAACCATGTCTCCCTTTCGGAACCATCGCTGTATAGCTGTGAGCTGCTCCTCAGTGTAAGGTCGCCGGTCAACGTCACAACATATCTTCCGTCTTCACCGAGTTGGAAGACCCTCTTCGAAGTGATTCCGACATCTAAAACAGCCACGTCATCGAATCTGGGCGTGTTCCCTTCATCGATGTTAACCTTAACGACGAGGGCAGCCTCCTCGGTGTCGACAAATTCTGTAGGAAATGGCGATCCAGGATCTGTGCTCGCCACCTCCTCAGTTTCAAAATTGGCGGCCGCTATGTACATGCTCCTCGTGATTGGATTGTAGGTCCATCGATTCTTGCTCATGCTCTGCGCCTTTGGCAAAATTTTCGTTAACTCAAGTCCTTCTTGGTCGAAGAATTGCCTGCCGGAAACATCGATCGCCTCGATCGGAGTTAGGCTGAAGGTATCATCGTTTGTATCATAGACGAGGATGCCTATGGTGTCTTCGAGTTCATCATTTGTAGCGTTATAGTACGGGGTGGCAAAGACGCCTTTATCGATTTCGGCGAAGTGACCGAGATCGCCATCGGTTTCGCCGCTGATGCTGATATCCTCCAAGCCTGCTAGAAGAACCGGCACCTGGGGTGCGGTCGATGAGATCCTTGAAAGTTCCTGTAATATTTCGCCGCTCCTATTTTCAGAGGGCTTTACGCAGAGTCCATTGATTGTTTCCGCATTTAGCAGCGGATTTGAAAGTGCAGGCGCGGTGATGCATCTGTGTTCGGATACCTTTTTTGGTGAAGTCGGATTGTAAACCTTAGGCGCTTGATAAGGAGTTCCTCTGACCTCATCGTTCTCCGGCAGATCATCCTCAGAGTCAGAACACCCCCAAGCGAAGAGCGCTGCAAGACCGACCACTACAATTGGTGCTACCATGAAAACCTCCTGATTATATTGCCGCCCTTCTTTGCACATTGAGTGATGAAATTGCTAGTTATTTCTTGGGAAAGTGTACACTGGAGTATACAAACCACTATCTTGTTTTGAATATGTCTTAGTTGTCGGAGTTTGATGAGAATTGTTACCGGTAAAAGGAAAGAAGCGTACATTGCAGTGTACATTTCCTTATAAACAAAATACCACGCAATTTAGGGTTGTTTTTAACGAAGCTGTTCGTTTTTCTAGGAATATCTTTTCAAGCCGAATGGATATATGACCAGGTCCTCTACTTCCAGATTGTTCCTATGATCAGGTTGATGGTGCCGGAGTCAGCGTTGAAATGAGAGATGAAGAAGAAAGAGAAGTATAGTAGATAATTATTGAACAAAACTGTTCATCTCGATCTGCTAGTAGTTTCTACTCGAAAACGCTTCAATATTATACAAGAACGGTCGGAAGGTCGCCGAAGTATTTCTAGAAAATGGTTCTACGATGGTGATTCTGTCACTACTTAGTGCTGGTAAGGATGAGATGTACCCCACAGAGTAC
Source organism: uncultured Myxococcales bacterium (assembly GCA_964458295.1). GTDB lineage: Bacteria > UBA10199 > UBA10199 > 2-02-FULL-44-16 > JAAZCA01 > JABGOS01. The sequence goes on along the minus strand of CAYWIG010000043.1, from coordinate 2,418 downwards.
GGAATCTTTCCCGAAATTCCTTATCCGCTTGCACGACGTAAGAAACATGCTAACGCCCGTGTGATATTATAATAACCGGAAAAAGGAAGATATTGGGTAAAGGAGGTTTTGTATGAAAAGACTCATAATAATCATTTTAATGGTTTTCTGCATTGTGTCTGTGCATACTCACGCTTTGGCGAATCATCAGATTAAAGGGTATATAAGCAGAACGCAGCTCACTGATATAGATTACAAGTTTACTGTAACTGAAAAGGCCCATCCGAATTCGGCATATATTGGAGATATAGTAATCCAATCTGAAGAACCGATAGATGAAAGAAATGCTAAATTGCTTGAATCCGCTAATGGAAAATTTGTTGATGTTTTCTGTGATGAAATAATCGAAGGGAATGATTTTACATATTATCTATATCCGCAGGAAATATTCGTATATTCAGCGAAACCTGAGTTAACAGGTCCTACTAGTTCAAGAAAATAATAGATCCAAAGGTCACGGAGCAAATATCGACCCCGTGAGACGGAGCAAGTCCGTACTGAGATTTCTCCGTCTATATTGCGCTAGAATTGCTCCGTGACCGAATGGGTTCGTTTCATCTCGGTATTGTGGCACGATTTGCATTGTTTGGATGTTTGATATAGATCGGTCGATGTGATCGCTCGCTATATAAAAAGGTTCTCACTGTTTTTTGTGATTTTTCTCGTAACGCCGGCGATCGTTTGGGCGGATGTCCCTGCCACACCGGTTATGACGCTGTATCGCTTCAATGGCCCTCTAACCACACCTTACTACAGCGTCGATTCATTCTTAAAGAAAGGCCCTTCGAAACCTGCCGGAAGTCTGGCTCAGGGTACATCGGTGATCCCTTGTCTTGTGATCAGGAAAGGGAAGCCGCTGACCGATAAGAATGGCACTCCGTACGTGGGTTTTGAGATCATCGTAGATTCGCAGAAAGCGACTCACGCATCGACCGCCGAGTTTCGAGAGGTAGTCGCAGGCCGCCGATCGATGATGGTAAAAAATCACCACTGTGGTCCGGGCGTAAAAAATGTGATAAGCGTTCGTAAGCTTTACGATATGGATAAGGCGCCGTTCTTCTACTATACGGCCGAGGAACGGATTTATGACGCCGATGCTGGCGGCAGTAAGAAAAAGAAACTGAGTCAGCTGGATAAGATTGTGCATGCATTTCATAAATCACCGGAATGTGCATGGATGAACGAGAAGCTCATCGGGCGTCGTGATAGATTGGCCGGCGCTTGGACAAGGTTTATATCCAAAAATAGCAAGAAGTGGTCGAGGTCGAAACTCGAGAGGGCTAAGAATTTAGACTATGTGATGCGCACGGCGATCTATGAGGGTCATCTCGACCGCGGCTGCAACGCATACGGTGCGTGCGAGCGCAACGTTATCGCGCTCTCCATTCGCAACAGGGGTAACAGGTCGGGCGACTACCAGGCGATCTCCAGCAAGGTTTCGCAATACAATATATGGGATGAATTTATAACCCAGGTCTCCGGTATCACCTCCTGTTTTCTTGATCCCAAAGAGGGTGACACGAAGGTAGGGCGTATGTATGAACAGAGCGTTTCGGATGTGGAGACTATATTGTATGGCAACGATCGCGCTTTAAAAAAGGTTTTTCCAAAAACTTCACTCAGTAATTTGAAGAGACTCAAACACTACTATCATCCTCCAGCGATGCCGAAGTGCTATCCGAATCATAAGAGGGTCGAGTATATGTCGGGCGCGGTTGCGAAGAAGGGTAACGACTATGCCCTTATCGCGAATACGCGTATTAAGGTGGGCAAGAAGGTCGGCGGCGGTTATAAGTTTCGTATCTTCGATGTGGAACATGAAAAGGATCACGATATTGTGGACGCGATCGACAGCTATCCCGGATTTGTGGTGGATGCAAGAAAGGTGAGTTTAGGCAGATCACGAAAATGTTCACCGTATGGTGTTTCACGAGGATGTAAGTTTTCAAATATAGGTCGTTATAGAAAAGTACCCAGGTGGCTTACGGCAGGCCGGCCAGCAACCTTTCATTGCAGTATCCGCGATGGCGGGGAAGGTTGCACAAGCTCGGGGCATATGAAAACCGTAAGTGTAGGGGGTCCATGCGATAAGGAGATGATGCCTGTCGTAGGTGTTCGCTGAAATCCAGAGGTCACGGAACAACGGCGATTGCTCCGTCTATAGGAGTTGATATTTGCTTCGTGGAATGTGGTTGTACATTGGAACTAGCGGTCCCCAGGGATCCGACTCACACCGTCCAACACCCTGATATTATTAGTTATTAACGCATAATCGATAAGCAACTTTGCCCCTTTCTAATGCCGATAATAATATAAGCAGGCACATATGAGTCCAAATCATACCCTATGATGTCGTTGGAGAGATTTCTCTATGGCAGA
>CAYWIG010000042.1:8989-9286 GCA_964458295.1 uncultured Myxococcales bacterium | reverse complement strand
AGGCAGGCGACGGAACGTTTAAAGCAACAGTTGGAGATCGCAAGACAGATTCAATATAGGCTTCTACCATCCGAGCCTCCGAAGATCGGTGGACTCGACGTTGCGGGCAGGCTCATTACGGCTGAGCGCGTCGGTGGAGACTACTACGATTGTTTCGTTGCGGATGAGAAGCGACCATCGTTTGTCGTCGCCGATGTTTCGGGTCACTCGATCGGGGCAGCGCTCATAATGGCTTCATTTCGTTCCGCTATTCGTGCGCAGCGTGATGCTGATTTCTCTCCAGCGGATATGGTGCAG
>CAYWIG010000042.1:0-8979 GCA_964458295.1 uncultured Myxococcales bacterium | reverse complement strand
CTATCATCTATGAGGATCTCTATCAGGCGGAACAATTCATATCGATGAACTATGTGCAGTATATCAGATCCAGGCAGATGATCGAATATACGACTGCAGGACATCCTCCGCCCATAATATGGAGAAGCGCCAACAAATCGTTTGAGGAGACCAGCACGGAGGATCCCCTTTTGGGCATTCAACCGAAGGCGTTCTTCCATAGTAAACAGATGGTGATATCTAAGAACGATGTTATTTTGCTTTATACAGACGGAATTACAGAGGCGAGAAACTCCGATGGTGAGATGTTCGGTCATGATCGACTCATCTCATGTCTGGAGGATGCTGTAGTCGGAACAGCACGTCAGATCGTCGAGGTCCTGGTCGAGAACGTTCAGTCGTTCATCGATCCTCTACCTGCACGGGATGACATAACGGCGTTGGTGATAAAACTGGTGTAGGATGGGATAAAATCACACTTTCTATGAAAGGTATACGGATGAGTTATAAGAATACTATCGACTATCTCGAATCGCTCCGACCGAAGGGCTTTCATATGGAGCTTGGGCCCCTGCAGGAGGTATGCAGTCTGATGAAGGTTCCTCAGGATGCCTACCCCTCCATCCATGTTGGAGGTACGAACGGCAAGGGGTCGACGGCTGCCTTTCTCGTGGATATATTGAAGCACAATGGCTATAAGGTCGGACTCTTCACATCTCCACACCTGATCGATCTTCGCGAAAGAATTCAAATCAACAGGAAGATGATCTCGGAAAAGGAGATGACGAGCATCATAGATGATATAAAGAAGGTTCTTCCCGATGAAAAGATGCTGAGTTATTTTGAAATATTGGCGCTGGCATCCTTTGTTCATTTTAAGAAGCAAAAGGTTGATATAGCAGTATTTGAAACTGGTCTGGGGGGGAGGTTGGATGCCACGAATGTTATAAACCCAAAGGTATCCATACTTACGCCGATATCGTACGATCATATGAATCATCTGGGAAAGACGCTTCCGGATATCGCGAAGGAAAAATGTGGAATTATTAAACGGGGTGTTCCAACGGTTACCGCCTTTCAGGTTCCGGAGGTCATGGATGTTATAAAGAGAGCGTGTGATGACGCTGGTTCACCCCTGTGTATCGCTACTCCTGACGAAATAAATGAGCCATTGGGTTTAGCAGGTGAACATCAGAGACAGAATGCCGCATGTGCGGTGGAGGCCGCACACCTTCTCTCCTCTACTGGAATTGCGATAGAGAATATGGATGATGCTTTGGCGAAGACGACATGGCCGGGTAGGCTGGAGACTGTCTTCACAAAACCAAATGTGATTTTAGACGCGGCACACAATGTGGCAGGGGCTGAATCACTCGCTTCGTATGTGAGAGCGAATATTCCAAAGGAGAAGGCTGTTCTGATTTTAGGCGTTCTGGCAGATAAGGATCTGCCTGGAATAGTGCGTCCACTAGCGCCGCTCTTTCGTGAAATTATATGTGTGCGGGCACCTTCCGATCGAGCAGCTTCGCCGAAAGACCTTGCGGCGGCGGCGAGATCGTCCGGTGCTAAAATAAATATCGCCGAAAAAACTTCTGAAGCGATAAAGAAACTTACGAAGAGCATGGGTAAGGATGAAACCCTCGTAATATCCGGTTCGCTAACTGTTATTGGTGAAGCCAAGGGATATTTCAACAAGAAGTGATCAGTGATCTATAAAACGTGTACGGTGTACCGTGTACAGTGAATGCGTGATCTCAATGTTCACTGTACACCGTTCACTGTTTACTGTTCACACGATGACATGCCAAAAAAACGCCTATACCTAGTCGATGGTGCTAACTATGTCTTCAGGGCATATTACGCCATACGGAGTCTATCGAATTCCAAAGGTCTTCCGACGAATGCCCTCTACGGTTTTGCTCAGATGTTGACGAAGCTCCTGAAGGAGGAGAGACCGGATTACGTCGCCGTGTGTTTCGACAGGTCCGAGCCCACATTCCGTGATGAAATCTATAGTGAATATAAGGCAAACCGCGATGAACCACCGGATGATCTGGAGATACAATTCCCCTATGTCAAGCCGCTCACAGAGGCACTTGGCTTAAAGGCCATCGATATGGCTGGTTTTGAGGCTGATGACATTATTGGAACTCTTGCAAAGAGGTACGCCGCAGAGGGGATCGAAGTCGTGATTGTATCAGGCGATAAGGATCTGATGCAGCTTATAGGTCCAAACGTATCGATTCTCGATGAGATGAAACAGAAGTGGATAGGTAAGAATGAGGTCGTTGAAAAATTTGGTGTCGGTCCGGAAGGAGTCACAGAGGTTCTGGGACTAGCAGGTGACACTTCGGATAATATACCCGGAGTTCCTGGCGTTGGAATGAAGACCGCCGCAAAATTAATAAAGGAGTATGGTACGCTGGAAGCAGTTATCGAGAATGCGGATATGATCAAGGGATCCGCAGGAAAGAAGGTAAAGGAGAATATCGATAAGGCAAGGCTCTCACATCAGCTGGTAAAGATAGATACGGACATGTCTCTGGAGTTGAATCTTGAGGATTGTATACCGGGTAAATTGGGGGCAGCTGGCGGAGAGGGTATCTTTCGGGAGCTTGAATTTACAAAGTTTCTGGGTGAGATCGGGGAGGAGAGGCCTGAATCTGAAATTTCGTATGAAAAATACAGGCTGATTACCGAAGAAAGTGCTTTAAAGAAGGCTGTTAACTCTATAAACAATAAGGATATATTATCTATAGATCTGGAGACGAACTCGCTCGATTCTATGCAGGCTAAAATCGTCGGTTTTGCACTTTCCTGGGAGCCTGGTGAGGCGGCTTATATCCCGGTAGGACATATATTGCCAGAGAACGGGGAAGAGGATTCGGCGGGCCCCCTGTTTTGCACTTGGAAGAGTATAGATCAGCTTTCATTCGATGTCGTGAAGGAGGCTCTCCTTCCAATTTTATCCAATAAGAAAATTAGAAAAATTGGACAGAACCTGAATTACGATCTGACGATCCTCAAGAGATACGGCTTTGATGTAAATCCTATTTCATTCGACACTATGCTCGCGTCCTATCTTTTGAATCCAACTGAGAAGCACGGTTTGGATTCGATGTCGTACAGATGCCTTGGCCATCAGACGATCAAATATGAAGATGTGACTGGAAAGGGAAAAATGCAGATAAGTTTTCCCGAAGTTTCACTCGATAAGGCACTCGACTATGCGTGTGAAGATGCCGATGTGGCTCTTCGCCTCTGTGAGGTATTTGAGCCGCAGATCAAAAAGTATTTTTCAGATTTATACTATGAGATGGAGCTGCCTCTGCTCGAGGTGCTGGTGGATATGCAGATTGCGGGTATGAAGGTGGATTCGTCGCAACTCAATAAATTGGAAATGGAGTTCGGAAAACGCCTCCAATCTTTGGAGAAGGATATCTTCGATGCTGCTGGCGAGGAGTTTAAAATAAATTCTCCAAAACAGTTGGGGGTGATTCTCTTTGAGAAGTTGGGTCTACCGGGTGGAAAGAAGACTAAAACCGGATTTTCTACGAGCCAGGATATTCTGGAGGGCTTAGCAGGTGAGCATGACCTTCCAAAGATGGTTTTGAATTATAGAATGCTTTCCAAGCTCAAATCGACATATGTCGATGCGCTGCAGTCCTTGATCAATCCTGATACGAGGAGGGTTCATACCTCGTTCAATCAGGCGAGAACTGCTACGGGAAGGCTTTCATCATCCGATCCGAATCTGCAGAATATTCCAGCGAGAAGCGAGGAGGGGAGGCGTATTCGCGAGGCATTCATCGCGGATAAGGGACACCTTTTGCTCTCAGCGGATTATTCACAGATCGAACTTCGCGTCCTCGCCCACATGTCAAGCGAGACAAACTTGGTCGATGCCTTCAGCAAGGGGCTCGATGTGCATGCTATAACTGCCGCAGGTATATTCGGTTGTAAGGTGAAAGAGGTCACGAAGGAACAGAGGGCTGTGGGAAAGACTGTGAATTTCTCAACCATATATGGTCAGACATCGTTCGGACTCTCCAGGCAACTTGGGATCGCCCCCGGCGAGGCTTCTGAATACATCGATAACTACTTCAAGAAATATCCTGGCGTTGCAAAATATAGGGAGAAAATATTGGATGAGGCTCGGGATAGGGGCTATGTGGAAACGTTATTTGGACGGAGAAGACCTGTGCCGGATATCAGCAGCAGTAATAAACAACTTCAGCAGTTTGCCGAGAGAACAGCGTTCAATACGATTTTTCAGGGAACTGCGGCAGATATTATCAAGGTAGCGATGATATCGATTCATAAAGGGCTTCCGAAGGTGTCAAAGGATTCCAGAATGATCTTACAGGTGCATGATGAGTTGGTCTTTGAAGTTCCGGAAAACGATGTTGAGGCCGTTCAAAAATTTGTAGTTCACGAGATGTCATCGACTGTGAAACTCTCCGTGCCTCTGATAGTGGATGTAGGTGTTGCCAAGAACTGGGCAGATGCCCATTGAAGGCTTGTATGATTGAGAGGATTGAGTGGCGAGTTGAGTTATCTTGAAGGATGCTATCGAAGCAGGAAGTACGAGGCATGAAGCGTGAAGGTCGATATGTTATAAAATTTATCCTGCTTCTTGTTTTATGTTTCATGCTTCGATTTTCTTAATTTGAGGAGCTAGATCTGTTAACTTTTCATATAGGGGGAGGGGTTATGTTTAAGAATATGGTGATGATATTTCTGGTCGTGGTATTTCTGGTAGCGTGCACAAAAACTATTACAAAGGAGCAGTACATCGATGCCATGGTGACGATGGGCTGTAAGAGTACGAGCGAAACGGCTCCAGAGGGCAAACAAATTATGCAGGGGAAGGGGATCACTCAGGAAGATATCATGACTTATCGTAAGAAGATGGATCCCGAAAAGATTCAGGAGATTATAACAGAGATCTCTACGAAGGTCGCAGCATGTCATGGGATAAAGCAACAATAACGGCATTTGAGCATGGTATCTGGAATTGTTCTTTTGGAAAAAATACATGACGCCAAATGAAAATTCTGCTATTGTCCTCTGAAACAAAGGGGGGGATATGAATGAACAAGCTGTGATGGATATGCAGATGCAAATGCAGCAGGGTATGGGGGCAGGTATTGGGATCGGCATGATTATCTTCATGATAGTCGTCTATGTCTTCTTTGCCTACTGCCTTGCTAGACTTGCTGTGAAGACTGGGATGCCGATGGGCAATGCCTTCATCTGGGCGATCATTCCTATTGCCAACATCTTTTTGATGCTGAAGATCGCAGGGAAGCCCATGTGGTGGATCATCCTCATGCTGATTCCGATCGTCAACTTCGTTATAGCGATCCTGGTATGGATGGCTATTGCCGAGAGGATGGGTCGTCCAGGATGGTGGGGTATTCTGATAGCGCTCGTACCTGTAGTAAACCTCATCCTGTTCATGATCTTGGCATTCGAGGGTGAACGTAGACCTCAAGCTGCAGCTATTTAATGTTTTGTTGAATCTGGATGATATTTGAACTAGAAGGGTCGCCATTGGCGGCCCTTTTGGTATCATGTAGTTGGGAGGAGAATTATGTCAGAGAATGTCATTTTTGTTCCTGTCGATACGATTAAGAGCTTCATCGGGGATGTCCTGACGGGGCTAGGTGTTCCGTCCGAAGATGCGAAGATCTGTCAGGATGTGCTGATAGCCTCTGATCTCAAGGGTATCGACTCGCATGGCGTCGGGCGGCTCAAGATGTACTACGACCGTATCAAGGATGGCATTCAGCAGCCTGTTACGAATTATGAAATCGTCAAGGAGACTGAGACGACGGCTGTAGTCGATGGACATCACGGCATGGGGCATGTTGTCTCCGTAAAAGCGATGCAGATGGCGATAGATAAGGCGAAGAAGCATGGTTTAGGTGCCGTCGCTGTTCGAAATTCAACCCATTATGGGATTGCCGGTTATTATCCTGAGATGGCCATCGAAAATGACATGATCGGTTTGACTTTTACAAACGCTAGACCGTCCGTTGCGCCGACGTTCGGTGTCGAACCGATGCTTGGCACGAATCCACTCACCTTTGGATGTCCGACCGATGAGGATTGTCCATTCGTAATCGACTGTGCGACGTCGATTTCACAGAGGGGTAAGATTGAACTCTACGATCGTGCCGAAAAGGATACTCCAGAGGGCGTTGCGATAGACGATAAGGGGAATCCTCACACTGATACGAAGAAGCTTCTCAAAGATCTCGTCGCAGGAACGGCGGCACTCCTCCCGATAGGTGGGGCGAGCGAGGAGTTGGGCAGTCATAAGGGTTATGGCTGGTCGGTTATGACTGAAATTCTGTGCGCCGCACTTCAGGATGGTTCATACATGAAGAGCCTCCTCGGTTTCGACGAGGATGGAAAGAGGGTGCCATATAAACTCGGCCACTTCTTCATGGCGATCAATATCGAAAATTTCATTCCTGTCGATCGGTTCAAAAAGATCGCCGGCAATATCTGCCGCGAGCTTCGTGCCTCGAAGAAAGCAAGCGGTCAAACGAGAATCTACACAGCCGGTGAAAAGGAATTCGAAGCGGAAAAGATCCGCCTGAAGGATGGAATTCCTATCAATAAGAACCTGCAGAAGAATTTATTGATTATGCGGGATGAGTTGAAGTTATTACAATACGACTTTCCATTTTAACCATTAACAAACCTGCCAGGTTCGTCGGTGGTTAATCAATTGCTATCTTTTTTATCAGAGCTAGATTCCTTTGGAATCCAACTTGATCTTCCACAAACTTCTTGTAGTCAGATGGCTTGATGTCGAGTAGGTCGTTGAAGGAACATATTCTATCAATAGAATCAACTATTAAAAGATACTCGTTGTAAGATGAGTATGGCCAATCTTCGGGTTTCTCGACGAGGTGAGCGGTAGAAGGGTTGATGTGCACGTATCTGGTAAGATGTAGCAGTTGTTCATCCGTTTCCACTAAGACTTTTTTGGAAGGTCCTTCCCAAAGAGGGCCTTTTCTCATATGTAGTCGATTAAAATAGCGAGTGTAGCTATTGAGAGCGTTTGAGATGAACGTACTGATTCCATAGTCTCGTAATTGTTTCAAAACCAGATGAAAGTGAGTTGGCATAAGGCAGTGAGCAATTATCTGAACGTTCTTATCTGAATCAGAAAATAATTCTGTAAAACATTTGGCAAATCCCAATTTGGCTGTCGGCGCTTTTCTTAAAAAATCCGAGAGACTGAGATGGCTGTCCTCTATTTGATAATACCTTATAGAATTTATCATCCTTGAATATTCCTGGTGATCATTGAATATTCTGTAGGATGCTATGCTTCTGTTAAAAACGTGATATGTTTCACCAGTGGATGCTTCTCCAATTACAAAGCAAGTCATGGATTATCCTCCTTCTAGTTTTTGCTAGATGGAATAAGCAATAGACGTGCCATTTATGGATTTTCTAACTATTTGTAAAATAAGGTAATTAGTGTCTTGCCGGCAAAAGAAGTGACTTGTTTTTGCAGCACCCTGCCTGAATATTTAGCAATTAACGAACCTGTCAGGTTTGCTAACGGTTAAAATGTGACCATTAACAAACCTGGCAGGTTTGTTAATGGTTCAAAATGTGGGAAGAGAGTTCAGCAAATCCTTTGCCTGATTTACCCGCGGTAATGAATTTCGGCATGTTCTGAATTCGATCCGCAAAATCCATCACATTCGCGACGCCGACGCTGTTGTTGAAGTATGTGAACATAGGTTCGTCATTCGGTGAATCGCCAGCGAAGGTGAATTTATGGTTATTCTCATCGGGATCGAGGTTCAGTTCCTTCTGAATGAATATCTTCGCGGTCGTAAGATTGTCATAATCACCGAACCAGCCGTTGACGTGTACGGAACTCGTCTTGCAGGTAGCCCCGTGCTTATGAAAGATCGCTTCAATAGCATCTATGGCTGAATGTGGAAGGGGAGGGACATCCTCACAGTAGTCGATGGCGAGTTCATATTCACGATAATCCTGATCGCTCGCGACGTCAGTTCCCGGAACATCTCTTAAAACCTCTTCGCGGATGATTTGGAGTTTCTCTTTGTATTCCGTCCTTCGTGAAGGATCTGCCGTATAGTTCTTTACCATGCGTCCGTCCCTCATCATGAAGTAGAACGCGCCGTTTTCACCGATGACGGCAGTAACCGGCCACATCCTAGCGATATGATCGCACCAGCCTGCAGGCCTACCCGTAATCGGCACGACGATCTTTCCAGCCCCCTTCAACTTCCAAAGTGCTGAATATGCCTCCGCGGTAATCTTACCGTCTGAGGAGAAGGTGTCGTCGATGTCGAAGAAGATTCCATCTATCTTGCTTGGATCCAAATCACTGATCGGTTTCGGTTGCATATTTATTACCTCTCTAAAAAAAAGCGTCGGAAGCTTTTTCGGTGGTCAGGGATCACACCTTTATAAATGTGAAATACTTTCCGTCAAGGGAATGACGGGATGGGTATTTTTTAACTATTTTTTCGATAAAATTCATGAATATTTTAAATTATATCTTATATTATCATATAGTTACGATTCACGGACGGATGGCACGGCACTTGCTCATATATTAGATGTTAATCCACAGGGGGTGGGGAATGAATCCATTTAGATCACTTTATAAGACGTTAGTGTTGTTCACCGCCATACTTCTGATTCCGGTTGTAGTTACCTTTGTAAACTGTGGCAGTTCTAGTCCGACTACGCCCGGGAGCATTCCGATAGCGATTGAGGGATTACACCTTCAGCGTCGAACCTCTCGAGAGTACCGTTACCACGGATACCTTCTTTATCTATCCAACTGTGGATGGAGAGGATGGTAAGCTCGATTCAGATATATCTAAGCAATCGGCGCTGGTGTACCGGCTAACACCCCCAACACTCGACTATGCGAAGAACTATACCATAGTTGTAAAACTAACTTCGATAACCGATGCAGGTGGAACAGCA
>CAYWIG010000041.1:0-9579 GCA_964458295.1 uncultured Myxococcales bacterium | reverse complement strand
AAAAGCCCAGGACAGCACCTAGAATTCCCTTTCAACACTCTCCCTTGCTTCTGATCCATCTTTCATCGTCGTCCCTGATAAATTAAAAGCAGGCGTACAAAAGCAGTAAAGCTCAACATCCTCAGAACCCGTATTCTCGATGCTATGCCAGCCATCACCCGGCATCAGGATGTTATCGCCCGCCTTAATCTCGGCCGCCTTCTTTTCATCTATATAGAGATTACCGCGCCCTTTAGTTATAACGTACCACTCTCGAAAGGTATGCTTATGAGGCTGAGTTTTGTGCCCTGGCGGCAAAATTGCGAATGCAACGCTCCCCTCATGTATACCCTCACTCGGTATGCCGAATGTCTCGGTGATCTTACATCCATCAGCTGCAGTAAAGTAATCCATATCCCGAACGTTCTTAACCTTCATAATTTCCCTCCCATCATAAATCCAACTCATCGGATATTTAACTCATGCAAAAAACGGTGTTGACGCCCCTTTTTGGGTCTCCTATAGGCGAGAAGTCTGGAGGTGTAAATGGCCAAAAAGGGAGGCATCGTCATCGCACTCGGTGGCAACGCCATAAGTAAACCTGGAATGCGAGGTACGATCCAGGAGCAGTTCTATTCGACCGCCGAGAGCATGGAGCATATCGCAGAACTCGTCATCAACGGCTACGACAGAATCATAATCACGCACGGAAATGGACCACAGGTAGGCGCAACGATTCTCAGAAGTGAAATAGCCAGCAAGACGGTCTACCCCCTGCCGATGGATACATGCGTCGCCGATACACAGGGAGGTATGGGCTATATGATTCAGCAGGTTCTGACCAACTCCTTGAGAAAGAGGGGTGTCAAATTACCTGTCGCAACCATAGTCACGCAGGTGATGGTCGACGCCAAGGATCCATCCTTCGAAAACCCCTCCAAGCCGGTTGGGATGTTCTATAATGAACGTGAGGCGCAAGAGCTTCATGCTGGCCGAGGCTGGATTATGAAAGAGGACGCAGGACGCGGTTGGCGCCGGGTGGTTCCAAGTCCAAAACCTGTAAAGATATTAGAATCCGAACCTATCAAGGTTCTATTCAACAAGGGGCATATAGTCATAGCCGGAGGTGGCGGCGGAGTATCCGTGAGTCTCAATCGCCACAACCTCTTCTATGGGACAGAGGCGGTCATCGACAAGGATTTAACGAGCGCTATCCTCGCTACGGAGGTCGAGGCCGAAACACTGATAATCCTCACCCAGGTTGAATTCGTCTATCTAAACTATGGTAAGAAAGATCAAACCGCTTTGAGTAAGGTTACATCTTCGGAATTAGAAAAATACATGGCCGATGGCGAATTCGCCGATGGAAGCATGAAGCCGAAGATCGAAGCCTCTTTGAAATTTCTCGAGCACGGCGGTAAGAAGGTGATCATTACATCTATACCCAATTGCCTGGCCGCACTGCGGGGAAAAACGGGCACAGTAATTCAGAAGTAAATTTTAATTTGACATCATTCGAATTATGAATATTGAGCATTTAGACCATAAGTATTTGGCGGTCATGGGAGGTGATAGATGCCGGATCTAGAAGAGCTTAGCTTCGATAATCCTGAAACCTGCCCAAATTGTGGCAATTTTGTCGGCCAGGAATCCACCTGCCCCAACTGTGGTGCTATTCTCTACCAGGATGAAGACGATTTGAACGTATTCGATGAGGACTCTGCAGTCGAGTAACACCCCCACACCTCCCCATTCATAGACAAAAAACCGTTGCTTTTAAATAGGTTGAATGATACGAGCCCACATCCACTTGCGAGAGTGGTGGAATTGGCAGACACGCAAGATTCAGGTTCTTGTGGCCGCAAGGCTGTAGGGGTTCGAGTCCCCTCTCTCGCACAATATGCTACGTTCAATAATCACCCAGATTTCAAAAGTCATAACGGGGAGCCTCCGTCTGATCAAGTTCACAGCCACCTTCCTCATAATACTCATTTTCCTCGTTTCGGCGGCCTTCGTAACGACCTACTTTTACTTCGCTAAAGGTCTACCTGAAATTGAATCGATGAAGGACTATCGTCCCCCTGTCATAAGCGAGGTCTTTGCCAAGGACGGAACTCGCATAGGCGAATTCTGGACAGAATGTCGAATTTTCGTACCCTACGACAAGATTCCAAAGCACGTTGCACAGGCGTTCATAGACGCTGAGGATGCTCGATTCTTTGAACACGGGGGAATAGATGCCAAATCAATATTTCGAGCCTTTATAGCCAACGTTCGTGCAGGACATATCACCCAGGGCGGTTCGACGATCACCCAACAGATTACGAGATCGCTGCTCCTAACCCGAGAACGAAAACTATCCAGAAAAATCAAGGAGGCGATCCTGGCTGTACGCCTGGAAAGACATCTCACGAAGAATCAGATACTGACGCTCTACTTAAACCAGATCTATCTCGGCAACAGGGCTTACGGAGTGGCTGCGGCCGCTAGAAACTATTTTCATATGGGCATTGCTGACCTCTCCCTCGGCCAAATAGCCCTCCTCGCGGGACTTCCGAGTGCACCTTCGACCTTTTCACCGGTTACGGATCCCGAGAAGGCAAGAAACAGGCAGCTCATCGTTTTAAACCGCATGATCGATGAGGGTCACATCACAGAGGAACAAGCGAAGGCCGCAGCTGATGAGAGTTTCGAGGTATTCGCTGCTGGCGTTGATAAATCCTTTAACGACAAGGATGCGGCATACTTCACCGAATATATCAGGAGGATCGTCAAGGAGGAGTATGGCGACGAGTTCCTTTATCACAATGGCTTAAAAATCTATACGACTGTCGATCTCCCCCTACAGAGAGCAGCGACCCGTGCGGTGCGCGCAGGCATCGAAAAGCTCGATCGCCGTCAGGGGTGGAGAGGGGTCACAGAGAGCGTTCCTCCAAATCAAATTCTGAAAAAAGCAGCATGGTTGGGTCGGAAAACTTTAATCAAGCAATACGGCCGTATCGTCGATTGGCCTCCAAATAGCGAAACCAAGGTAAGGCGACAGATAAAGTTTAAAACAGGTGATATATATAAGGCTGTAGTCTCAACCTTCAGGGATAATAAAGTCTATATTCGGATCGGCGAAGTTACAGGCATAATCGACAAGGCTGGTTACGCTTGGGCTAGGCCATTCTCAACGGGACACCTCGGCGTTGTGGGTGGAAAGTATATAAAGGATCCAAAGAAAATTCTAAAAATTGGAGATGTAATCCTTATCAGGCGTCTCAAGAATGGAAACTTCGCCTTGGCGCAAGAACCACTCGTTGAAGGTGCGCTCTTCTCCATGGAACCACAGACAGGCTACATCGAGGCGATGGTCGGCGGTTATGATTTCGAAAGGAGTGAATTCAACAGGGTGACGCAAGCACTCCGCCAACCTGGTTCTTCATTTAAAGCGTTCGTATATGCTGCAGCCCTGGACAAGGGTTATACATACAGCACCACTATCATGGATTCACCTGTTTCGTACCGTGTCGGCCGCTACCAGGTCTGGAGGCCTAAAAACTATGGTGGGAGCTACAAGGGCCCCACTCCCTTTAGAAATGCGCTAAAATTCTCGAGAAACGTTCCTACGGTAAAGATAACCTTCGATATAGGCACTCATTATCTGACCGCGTACACGAGAAAGCTCGGAATAACCACACCCATTGAAAAGTATTTATCCATGGCCCTCGGCGCAAATGCCGTTTTTCTGAAGGATATGGTCCAGGCGTATTCTGTATTCGCCAACAGTGGCAAACTCATACCTGCTGTCGCGATCACGAAGATCGTAGATTCCCAAGGGGAGATGCTCCAGTCTTTGAATATGCCAAAAATTGAAAAAACTGAAAAAACTAAGAAGAAGATAAAGAAGAAAGACAAGAAGAAGGTCGCCGGGAAGGAGGATGAGCCGGAAAAAACCCCCGAAATGATAATTCAGGAGACGGACTTAAATCCTGCTCTTTTTAGAGAGGGACTTGAGATCATTGAACGCGACGATCTGGTACTGACTGATCTTGAAATAAGGACTCTCTACGGTGAGCAGATACCGCCAAATTATGTGATGACGCCCCAGACGGCCTACCTCATGACGGAACTGCTTAAGGGAGTCGTCGAAGGCGGCACGGGTGCTAGGGTTCGTGCCCTCGGCAGACCCACGGCCGGAAAGACCGGCACGACGAACGACGAAACGGACGTCTGGTTTATAGGTTTTGTTCCAAAATTGATGGCAGGTGTCTGGGTGGGTTTCGATGAACTAAGACCAATCGGAAAACGCGTCGCTGGCGGCAACACCGCCGCACCGATATTCCTGGAGTATATGAAGGAGGCCACAAAGGATTTGAAAGCTGAGGGCTTCAACAAACCTGATGACTTCCCCACTTCAAACATAGCGTCGCTGACAGGTGGCTCCGCACTCTTCGGCGCAAGGCCGACCCAGGACTTAGTGCCCGACGGCGGCGGAGCGGACCGCGCTGGCCGCTTCTTTGAGGAGGATCTCGAAGAGGTCGAAAGCTTCGACGATTTTCAAAACTCGCAACTCTAACTATTCTGTTTTGATCTCAACCGATTCTATCGTATCACCGATTTGAATTTTTTCTACGACATCCATGCCGGAGATGGTCTTTCCAAAAACCGTATACCCGCCATCGAGAAACGGTGTCGGCTCAAGCGTGATGTAGAATTGTGATCCACTGGAACGCCTCTCAGGATTCACCTCGTCACCCAGCCTTGCCCAAGCGAGTGCACCTTTGATGTGTTTCAATTTCGGATTGATTTCTGCAGGGATCGTGTAGCCCGGACCGCCGGAACCTGTCCCATCGGGATCTCCTCCCTGAACGACAAAATCGGGAACAACACGATGAAACGTCAGACCATCGTAGTACTTTCCATCCGCAAGCTGTTTAAAGTTCGTTACCGAAAGGGGCGCTTCCTCAGCAAAGAGTTCACAGACGATGTCACCCTTACTCGTCTTGATGATCGCCGTATATTTCTTGTCCACCTCAACCGCTGCCGCCTTAGGCTCTGAAAATGTTTTCGTCTCGTTCATCACTTCTCCTTTCTGAGTGTCCTGCGTCTCTTCCATTTTAGGTTTGGATTTACAACCAACTACACAGATTAGTACAACAATAACAATCGGTAATAATGTTTTTCTCATCTACGCCCCCCCTTCCAGTGTAAAACTAAGAATTAATAATTAAGAATTAAGAGTTGATGTACCTTTCATTATAAATGGTTCTTAATTCTTAATTAAACTCTTAATTCTTAATTATTAATTCTTAATTTCTCTTAAACCATTTCCTCCAACTGTGCCTCGACCGAATCCCGAAGCGCCTTGACGTTATAACCTCCCTCCAGAACTGCTACCAGCCTTCCATCACAAAACTCCTTTGAAAGATCAACTATTCTACTCATCATATGGCGATAACCTTCCGTGGTAACGCTCATACCACCCAAGGGATCCGACCTATGCGCATCATATCCCGCCGATACGAGAATAAATTGAGGTTTATACGTTTCTATCTTCTTTGAAAATATATCAAAGACGCGTTTGTAATCATCGTCATCGGCACCACCACTTAGCGGAACATTCAAGGTATACCCCTCACCATCACCCTCCCCCATCTCGTCTGCAGCTCCGGTGCCGGGATAGAATGGATAGTGATGTGAAGATATAAAAAGTACATCAGGTCTGTTATAGAAGGAATGTTGCGTCCCATTCCCGTGATGAACATCGAAATCGATAATCGCGACCTTTTCAACCCTCCTGGTTTGAATCAGCCATTCGGTTGCGACTGCAACGTTATTGAAAAAACAAAAACCCATCGCCCTGTCGCGTTCCGCATGATGACCTGGAGGCCTTACAAAGGCAAAAGCATTACTATGTTCTCCACCCGCAACCACCTCAGCACACCGGATAGCACCCCCTGCAGCTAGCATCGCCGCTTCCCAGGTGAATTTATTGGCACTCGTGTCGGGATCGAGATGGGTCAGCCCCTTGCCGTGAGTTCCCTCCACCCTTTTGATATAATTCTCATCATGGACTAGGGCTATCTCATCCTTCGTGGCGTTCCTTGCATCTATCTTTGTAATTTCGCGCCCTACACCATCGCCGTCCAAAACCTCTTTGATCGAAAGAAGGCGCTGCGGCGATTCAGGGTGGAAATGACCCATGTCGTGATATGTAAAGAGCTCCTCCCAGATGTAAGCAGTAGACACGAATACCCCTTATCTTATTCTGATGCCAGATTCCGGATACCAGATGTCAGAAACTTTAGTGTTCCGGCATCTGGAATCAGACATCTGACATCAAATTTATATCGCAACCACCAAATGACATTGCTTCATGCCACGTCCAAACGGAGCGATCAATAACAATCGCAAAATCAGGTATCTACAGAGTCAGCGCGCGTCCCGGAAACGGCTATTTTTCCTTGCATTGCGCCTACTTTATCATAATATGCGCCCGCCTTTTCAACACTAATGGATGGGAGGAGAGTAAAAAATGACTGCAAAAACGCTGTCTAAAGGGAAATTCAAGGAGTTCACGGAGAACCTGACCAAGTCGGAACGCGTTGTCGGAGTTCGAAATAAGGAGACGAAATACGAGTTCGGCGAAATCAAGAACGCCGATGAGATCGTAATGGATTACGATGTCACCTTACGCTCGCCGAGGACGTTCTTCCAGCCACCCAAGGAAAAACTTTTCGATTTCAAGGTGGGAGATAAAACTGAGATCAAGCCGAGCATCGAAAACAATCCTTTTGTGTTACTGGGAATCCACAGCTACGACTTGAAGGCACTCAACCAGATGGACAAGATCTGGAACGATGATAATGCCGACCAGCATTACAACGCTCGCAGAAATGCAGCCACGGTAATCGCGCTCGATCCGACCAAGGCATCCGATTGGTCCTTCTGGGCGTCGATGGATTCGTCCACCGTCGATAAGGGCTACGACCTGCTCCTGACCGACATCGGTGATAAATATTACATCGAGATCGGAACGGATAAGGGTGCAAACCTTCTTTCCAAATATGCATCGGCTGAAGACGCAGCGCGCGATGACACAGCAGCGCGCGATAAGGTGCGAGGCGATTTGCCTAACCTCTGCAAGGCTGACAGGAAGGTAAAATGTGACACGAGTTCAATCTCAGCATCGATGAAGAAGAACTACGACAACGAGATCTGGGAAAAGCAGGCAGAGAAATGCTACAGCTGCGGATCCTGCAACTTGGTCTGTCCAACCTGTTATTGCTTCGATGTAAAGGACAATATCGAATTGGACCTCGCTACCGGCCAACGCATGAGAAAATGGGATGGCTGCCTGTTGGAACCGTTTGCGAAGGTTGCTGGAAACGAAAATTTCCGTGAGCACAGAACGGATCGCTTTCGTCATCGCATATTGAGAAAGACGGTATATGTTGCAGATAAGCTAGGTGGTGAGCTCGCCTGCGTTGGATGCGGACGTTGCTCTTCAACGTGTCTGCCGGACATCACTGATCCGGTTAAAATTATAAACGAACTTTGCAGCTAATTAATTTTTAAACTGGAGGGCAAAATATCATGGCCACCGCAATGAATGAACAATCACTATACGCGCCAGTTCTCGCTACGATCGAAGATGCGAAGATGCTGACTGCGACGGAGAAGTATTTTAAGTTAAAGCTGAATAACGGACAAGAATTGGGACACAAGCCGGGTCAGTTCGTAGAGATTTCGGTCCTTGGAATCGGTGAAGCACCGATTTCGATATCCTCATCACCGACCCAGAAGGGCTATTTTGAGTTGGTAGTCCGCAACGCCGGCAACGTCACAGGCGCTCTGCACAAACTCGAAACCGGTGCGACGGTCGGAATCAGAGGTCCTTTTGGGACAAACTTTCCTTATGAGGAAACGAAGGGTAAGGACATCCTCTTCGTAGCTGGCGGCTTAGGCCTCGCGCCTGCTCGTTCATTCATCAACTACGTTCTCGATAACCGTGGGGATTACAAAGATGTGACGATCCTCTTCGGTGCGAAATCACCAGCTGAGCGCTTCTTCACCGATGAACTAAAGAAGATCGCTGACATGAACGATGTGAATCTACTCGAGACGGTTGACAACGGTGACTCCAGCTGGACTGGCAATACCGGAGTCATCACGACCTTGTTTACGAAGATCAGCCCGAATCCGAGCAACACCGCATGCGTAGTCGTTGGACCTCCGATCATGTACAAGTTCGTCATCGCAGAGGCGAAGAAGAAGGACATCAGCGATGAAAGCATAATTGTCTCGCTCGAGCGTCACATGAAATGCGGCGTCGGAAAGTGCGGACATTGCCAGATCAACAACCTATACTGTTGTCAGGATGGGCCCGTTTTCAAGCTAAGCGATGTCGGTCAAATTCCGGAGGCATTTTAACGAACCACCCTCTCCGCGTGAGAGTTTTGATTGAAAGGATAAGTCATGAGCAAACCTAAAATAGCATTTTTTGATTTTGCAGGTTGTGAGGGCGATCAGCTTACAGTCGTCAACCTCGAAGAGGCCCTTCTCGATGTGTTGGGACATGTCGATATAGTCAGCTTTCGCGAGGCGATGAAGGAACATTCGGATGATTACGATATCGCATTTGTAGAGGGTTCCTGCACGCGCGAACAGGACGAGGCACGCTTGAAGGAGATCCGTAAAAACGCGAAGATCGTAGTCGCCATCGGGGCATGTGCAACGAGCGGCGGAATCAACGCACTCAAGAACACTCGCGATCTCGAGACGGTTCGCAAAGAGGTCTACGGCGAACACTGGAATGATTACGATACCTACAGAACTCGCGGTATCGATGAGGTCGTCGACGTGGATTATAAGGTCTATGGATGCCCGATGACACAGAGCGAATTCGTTAAGGTCGTCAAAGCACTGCTGACAGGCACCCAGCCTGACATCCCGAACTACCCGATGTGCGTGGACTGCAAGCAGGCAGGAAATGTGTGTACCTTCGAAAAGGGTCAGACATGTGTTGGACCTGTAACCCGTGCCGGATGTGAAGCCTGCTGCGTAACTGAAGGCGCCACATGTTGGGGCTGTCGCGGCCTGGTCGATGATCCAAACGTTGACTCTCACAAGGAAGTTCTTGAAAAGTACAATCTCACGGTCGACGAGCTCACAAACAGAATGGCAACATATTTCACAAACGAACTTCCCAAGGGATAATGATAATCATAGCTGTCGTCTGACAGCTTAAAAGATTTTATTTGGAGGAAAAATGAGTAACGGAAACCTTAATATTGATATTCATTATGTAACCCGCGTTGAGGGTCACGGAAACATAGTAGTCAACGCCAAGGACGGTAATGTTGAAAACGTGCAGTGGCAGGTTCCTGAGGCACCTCGTTATTTCGAAGCCATGGTGATCGGTCAAAAATGGGATATGCTTCACCACATAACCAGCCGCATCTGTGGTATCTGCTCGATCGGTCACACATCCGCATCGGTCAAGGCAACGGAAAACGCCATGGGCATCAAGCTCTCCGATCAAGCTGAGCTTCTAAGGCGTCTAGCGATTCACGCCGAAAACCTTCAGAGTCATGTACTTCATGTCGGCTATCT
>CAYWIG010000040.1:2263-9639 GCA_964458295.1 uncultured Myxococcales bacterium | reverse complement strand
CCCCCGCCGTGTAAAGGCGATGCTCTTCCAGCTGAGCTAAGCGCCCGAAAGAGGGCGGGAGTCTGCCAATCTATCGATATAATTTCAAGTAAAATAAAGGGTTTGTTGACAGTAGAAGTTCTCATCCATAAGATCGCCGACCAATGGAGATTAAGCGATGGAACTATCTATTATAAAAGCAATAATCCTCGGTGCCCTTCAGGGTGCGACGGAGTTTTTGCCCGTTTCCAGTTCCGGACACCTCGTGATCGCGCAAGATCTTCTGGGTGTAAAACTTGAGAGTTCGAGCCTCCTCGCCTTCGATGTCTGTCTTCATTTTGGAACTCTTCTCGCGGTCGTCGCAGTCTTCTGGCGGGATCTCGTTCAAATCATCTTGGGTTTTTTTGGAAAGCGTTATGGTAGTTTTGCCTCAGCCGACGTTCCATCGCCAAGGGAGTCTAGAAAACTTGGTTGGATGATCATACTGGGAACCATCCCCGCGGTCATAGCAGTTTTGTTTCTTGACGATTTCTTTGAGTCGTTGGTTTCAAATCCAATGGCTGCTGCGTTTATGCTTCTCGTCACAGGAACCATTTTATGGCTTACGCGTTTTTCAAAGGTAAGTAGGTCTGATTCAGGACTCGGTTGGTTTAGAACTATTATAATCGGATGTGCGCAGGCTGCTGCGATAATTCCAGGAATATCGCGTTCGGGCTCCACGATATCGGTCGGACTCTTTTTCGGTATGGACAGATCGCTCGCAGCGAAGTTTTCATTCCTGCTCGCTGTTCCAGCGATTCTGGGTGCGACGGTTATGCAGCTTGGTGAGCTATCAGCTCTTTCGAATGACATATTGCTGTCAGTGATAGTAGGAACGGTCGTCGCCGCTTTAGTCGGTTTCGTATGTATAAAGTGGTTGCTTGCCTTGATAAGACGCGGACATTTTTCGGTATTTGGGTATTATTGCTGGTTAGTTGGACTTGCGACAATTATATATAAGGTATTCTTTGGAAATTAAGAATTAAGAGTTAAGAGTTAAGAATACAATTAAGAATTAAGAAATTTTGATGGATGTCATGTTTAACTCTTAATTCTTCATTCAACTCTTAATTCTTAATTATTAATTCTTAATTCATTATGTCTATTTCAAAGATTCACGTATGGTGGCGTGCTATACGCCCCTTCGCATATCCTGCATCGATGATTCCAGTTCTACTAGGTATCACCGTGGCCTGGTCTGAAGGATTTACAATAAATTTCAAGCTAGGATTCTTGACACTGATCGGAATTCTATTCGCACATACCGGCGGTAATCTAATGTCGGATTACTTCGACTTCAAACGTGGGATAGATCGCGATGGTGCGCTGGGGGGAAGTGGAGTCCTGTTGGAAAACTTGCTTTCCCCCCGTGATATACTGATCGCTTCTATAGCTTCATTTTTTCTAGCTGGAACAGTAGCTCATATCATTATCCTCCAAATTGGAATCAAGCTTGTATGGTTGATTTTGGGAGGATTTGTGGCTGGCCTCCTATATTCGGTGCCACCGTTTGGTTTTAAATATGGAGCGTTAGGTGAACTTCTAGTCTTTCTGACATTCGGAATAGGCATTACCGTTGGTTCTTATATGGTTCAAACCGGATCGTATTCCCTATCGCCAGTTTGGTATTCGATTCCATTTGGACTTTTGGTATCCGCAATACTTCATGTGAATAATATCAGAGACGTTGAGACGGATGTGCAGGTTGGTGTTACTACCTTGGCAGGAATGATCGGTCCTGATCATTCGAGAATTATCTACGCAGGTTTTATTATATTTGCGTACGTCTCACTCATCACCTTTGCGGTTTCCGGTAAAGTCGTTCCGGGGGCTGTTGCAGCGATCCTTACATTGCCGATGGCGATTCGTTTGGTGATCAGGGTGTGGCAGGAGCCTCATCTGGGGAGTGAACAGTACATTTTGATGGATATGAAGACTGCGAAGCTAGCACTTGCATTCGGCATATCGTTGATCGTTGGTATGGTGCTTTGGACCTTATACTTTTCATAATTCTTCAAAAGGATTGACTGGCGACAATTGGTCGGATAATACCTGACGACATTTTTCACTACAAGACATGTTTTAACTATGAGAAATTTCATCGGTCGCACATTGGGTGTATCCTCCTTATTTCCATCGGGCATGCCGTTTTTTCCGAGGCCAACCTTCGGGCAGTCAGCTCGCAATATTCAGATTTCTTTACGGGATAGGCCTGCACTCACCCCACAACTATATAAACCAACCTTTTTTGAACGGCTTCAAAGAAGGGATTATCAAAAAGCGCTTAAGAAAATAGATGGAATGAGAGCGACAGCTGGATCGGGAATGTTTCCCTCTCGCCGAGAGGCCGCCGAAATGGAAATGAAGATTGGGGATGAAATCTGGAGTGCATCGCGATTCTATGGTGCTGGAATATGGTCTGAGGCGGAAGATGCGTGGATTCGTGGTGCTTTGCTCGAAAGCGGTGTTGGTGGGCAGAATTTACTTACAGATGATGGGGTTTGGGATAGGGTTATTAAGATTTTGTTAAAGAGGAGAGTAATTCAGGAAAATCAACACGGGGGTGCTGTCGATGGAGATGCGTACCTGATAAACAGGGTGCTTGGAAGGGGTACTAGGGCAACTGTATTGAAGGTTTTTGGATTGCCAGTTGTCTTCAAGTATTTTGATGGAGGAGTAACTCAGTTTGCAAATCCAGAGGCGTTCTGCTTTCCATTCTTAAGTCGCGGAGACATAATGGAGAGGGAACTGCGCATTCAAGAGGAGATGGATCGACAGGGTATGGCGGTGGCCCTTTTCTTGGGCGGATTTGATGGAGGGCTTGTGAGGGAGCTTATAGAAGGGGCTAGGTATGGTAGTATTCGAATCGTATTGCCACTTGAAGAGGTGATTCCTGCGTTGGATAGTGCTGAAAGATATGCAGCAACTTTACAGAGTTCAGGGATTTCTGGATATGACAGGAATTACCACGGCAATATCGTCTATAGAAGAACGAACGGTCAGAGTAGCGGCGAATGGGTTATGATTGATTATTGATTTGAGTTGATTAGGTTGAGATTAAGATTGAGGTTGAGATTAAGGTTAAGATTAAAGATTACTATCCTGAATGTGTCGTCTGACACTACTCTTTAAGCTGGAACTGCTCACGGAATAACTATTTCTCTTCACTCCACTTCTTAAGTCTCTCTGAGATTATCTTTTCGTAACCGTTGTCAGTCGGATGATAATATCTCTTACTTTTGAGTTTATCAGGAAGATAAACTTCACCCGGTACAAAGTGTCCATCGTAATCGTGGGCGTATTTGTAGTTCTTTCCGTAATCGAGCTCCTTCATAAGTTTCGTGGGTGCATTCCTAATATGTTTCGGAGTAGGAAGCGTTCCCTGTTCGTGCACATCGTGCAGGGCTCTTTTGTATGATGCATAACTCGCATTGCTCTTCGGTGCACTTGCGAGATATGTCGCACATTGTGCTAGGGGTATCCAACCCTCCGGCATTCCCACGAAGTCGTATGATTGCATACATGATATCGCCACCTGCACTGCATGTGGATCTGCGTTACCAATGTCCTCGCTTGCGAAGATCACCATGCGCCTGGCGACGAAAAGGGGATCCTCGCCAGCATCTAACATTCTAGCGAGATAGTAGACTGCCGCATCCGGATCAGAGCCGCGCATGCTCTTTATGAAGGCGCTTATAACATTATAATGTTCCTCACCCTTTTTGTCGTAGAGGAGACTCTTACGTTGAATTGCTGCCTCGATCGTTTTGAGGTCTATTGAAGCAGGAGGCATGACGCAGGAAGCATGATCGTTTTTATCATGTTTCGTGTTTCGTGCATCCTGTTTCGACATTGCAAGGTCTACTGCTATTTCCAATGTATTCAAGGCACGCCTGGCATCTCCATCAGCAGATGAAGCGATGAAGTTAAGTGCATCATCCGTGATCTTGAAATTCTCCTTACCGAAACCTCTCTCTGGATTTTCGAGTGCACGTTGTACGAGATTCTTAATCTCACCTTCTTCGATCCTCTCGAGGACGTAAACTTTTGTTCGGGAAAGAAGCGGGCTGATGATTTCAAACGATGGATTTTCCGTAGTGGAACCGATGAGCGTAATCGTCCCGTCCTCGACGTGTGGAAGTAGGGCGTCCTGCTGCGCTTTATTCCAGCGATGGATCTCATCGACGAAGAGTATATTTACGCGAGTTCCGGATAACCTATCAGCCCTAGCTTTCTTGATGATATCCCTTAAATCACTCACACCGGATAGAACTGCAGAAAGATGATGAAAATTCGCCTTCGTCGTTCCAGCGACGATTCGGGCCAAAGTCGTCTTGCCCGTACCGGGCGGCCCCCAGAAGATGATCGAGGGAACGGTATCGGCTTCGATCAGCGCTGTAAGCGGTTTTCCGCGCCCCACCAGGTGCTTCTGGCCGACAATTTCATCCAATGATTTCGGGCGCATACGCTCGGCAAGCGGCCTCTTTGCGATATTTTCGAATAGCTCCGTCATATACGGTTTCCGACTTAATCACAGTTATCGTTTACATTACAAGCCGAAAACCAACCACATCTGACAGGCATGTTTGGTGTACACCCCAATGTACGGATATTTCTAACATCACTTCACATTTTAAAAAATCTGCCGATACCTCATATGAGGGAATTCAAGACGGTCTACGAAAAGTGAGGAGGGTTGTATGAAAATACAATGTGGCGGCAATATGATGTTCGGACTGCAGGGGATAACCGCACCTCAGATTTCTATGGTTACCATTGATGGTGGAAATTATCACAGGGGTAATGTTGATACGTTTCAAATGGGGATCTATCCAGTCACATACGAACAGTTTGAGCATGTTACTGACCAACTTGGTACGGAGAGATACTTCGTCGTTGCTACCGATCCCAGCAGTCTTCAAAAGATGGTGGTAGCAAGAGGAAACTCAGAACTGTTGAATGTTGATGCATATACGTTGTTGGGTGGTTTGCGCTATGCCGGCATGACTATCCATATTGATGAGCTCAAAATATTTACAGCCGGTCTTAGGGTTGTCGAGCTTGCGCCGAGAAAGTTCGATTCGCAAGAGGGGTGTTATGCTGCTGCAAAGCCTGTTGTCAATATCTCATGGGATGAGGCTATTGCCTTTTCCACGCTGATGAAGATGATAACAGGTATCGATTATTCCCTTCCAACGGAGTTTCAGTGGGAATGGGCTGCTAGAGGGGGAGATCGGGATTTGAAATATGGCACATCCACAGGGGAGCTGAGTAAGGAAGTGGCTCTTTACAGTCACGATGGAAAATATGATGGCTCAGCTGAAGTTGATGCATATCCTCCGATGATGAATGGACTTTACCAGATGACCAGCAATGTTTGGGAGTGGATGTTGAATGTGGAGCATGATCCTCATCACAGCAGTCCATTGAACGAACGTGCTCGTGCGCTGCGCGGCGGTAGTTTTTTGAGCAATCACACGATGGATTTGGAGGTAAGGAACGGTTCGTCCAAACGCAGCAATGAATATGGTCCTGCTGCTGGCTTTCGCCTCATGGCACCTGCTGATCCTGAATAATAATCCGTAATTTGAAGCTATTGCATAGGTTTCCTGCCCATGCTAAGCAGCCCCGATGCTTCAATCCCTGCACATAAAGGACTTTGCGATCATAGATGAGCTTGAGGTCGATTTCACCCCGGGCTTGAATATCATGACAGGTGAGACCGGCGCCGGCAAGACGATCATCGTTCAGGCACTCAATCTCGTTCTCGGATCGAGGGCCCAGAACGATCTCATAAGGTCCGGCAGCGAAAGGGCTTATGTTACGGCTACCTTCGATGCCGCTAACATATCCTCAGAGCTTAAAGAATGTTTAGGTAGCGCAGGCATTGAGTGTGAGGATGATCTGATCGTTCATCGTGTCATCGGAACCGGTGGAAAGGGTAGGATCTCTGTAAACAGTGTGCCGGTGACAGGTGGAACATTGAAAGAGGTAGCCGAGAGGTTGGTCGATGTTTCGAGTCAGCATGAACATCAACTCCTCCTCGATCGTTCAGAGCATGTAAACGTTTTGGATTTCTTTGCAGGCCATGAGGATCTTCTTCAAAGGTATAAATCCGTTCATCAGAGATGCACGGAGTTAAATGCCGAGATAAAAAAACTCGAGGATAACGAACGCGATGCGAAGGAGAAACTTGAATTTCTAAAATTCCAATTGGATGAAATTAAATCGGCGGATCCTACGCCTGGCGAGGATGTTGAAATAGAAAACAAGAGGTCGCGTCTTAAGCATTCCGCTACGCTTGAGGAGAAGGGTCGTTCGATAGAGGCGATGCTCTATCGAGACACTGGTTCCGCGGTTGAAATTCTCGATAACGCATCGAGGGTTCTCTCCGAAGGATCGAGACTCGATGCTGGACTTTCAAAATTATCCGAGAGCTTGGAGAGGGCGAGGTCCGAAATAGAGGATGTTGCGAGGGAGGTCTCGCGTTATGCCGATTCACTCGATTCCGATCCAGCTTCGCTCGAGGCGACGGAGGAGCGTTGGCATCTGATCCGCGGACTCATCAGAAAATATGGCGGTTCTATAGAATCGTGTCTCACTAAGGCGGGGGAGCTTTCTCGTGAGATCAAGACCATCGCAAACTACGACGAGATTCTCGAGGAGAAGAGGGGAGAGTTAAACAACTTAGCTCTCGATCGAAGAAAAGTTGCCGCAGAATTAAATAAATCGAGAAAGAAGGCAGCGACCCTGATGACGAAGGCCGTTGCATCGAATCTCTCCGACCTCGGAATGGGTAAGACGAGTTTTTCCGTTCAAACCGAAGATCTTTCCGAAACCGAATGGGATGAGAACGGACCAAACACGATTGAATTTCTACTAGCCCCGAATGTCGGCGAACCAGCGATGCCGCTCGTGAAGATCGCATCGGGAGGGGAGCTCTCCCGCGTCATGCTGGCACTCAAAGGTGCCCTATCCGATAATGCGAACCTCGCTGGTACTTCAATATTCGATGAGGTCGATAGCGGAATCGGTGGGGCGATAGCCGAAGTGGTTGGCAAGAAACTGAAAGAGGTCTCAGGATCGAAACAGATTATATGTATCACGCACCTGCCTCAGGTTGCGGTCTACGGTGATAATCATATAAGGATATCAAAGCAGGTCAGGGCTGGCAGGACGGTGACGAAACTGGATAGGCTGCCGGTGGGTGAAAAAACGGATGAAATCGCGAGGATGCTTGGCGGCGAAAAAATTACAGATGCTACGAGAACCCATGCAGCGGAGATGATTGAGAATGCTACGAGCAGATAATCGTTGGGGGATGATATGGAACTAGAGGCTGCAATTCAAAATACGGT
>CAYWIG010000040.1:0-2253 GCA_964458295.1 uncultured Myxococcales bacterium | reverse complement strand
AAGAAACTCGAAGGTGAAAATGTGGAGATGTTCGAGGTCTTCGGTGTGTTGAAGAACTCGCTGACCATTGAAGCTAAGCGACAGATGATACATCTGTATCGTCGTTCGAACAGCAGGGGGATCGCAGTTCGCGTCGCCACCGACGGTAAAATCGGTTGGTCCGCCACAACGGATATATCCGCGAAGGAGATAGCGAAGACCGTTTCGAGCGCGATCGCATCGCTTAAGGTCTCATCCTCATCCGAGGAGGCGACGATCGTGAAACCTCAGGAACCCGAGGGCGGTTTTTACGAAAGGGTTGGAAGATCCTACTCGGAAATATCTGATGATGAGAAGATGCAGATGGCTTTGAGGTTGGAAAGCGAGGCCGTAGCGTTCGACAAGCGTTTGGCTCGTGTGAGGAGCCCCATATATGAAGAGGAGGTAGTACAGTTTTCAGTGGTGAACTCGAACGGTGTATTCTTAAATGCCAAGCGGGGACTTGTCTCAGCTATGCTTCTGGCGATAGCCACCGATGGCGATGAGTCGGAGAGTGAGTATGAGTTTAAATTTACACCGAGATTTGAGGATCTGGATGTTCAGGAAATTGCCAGGGGGGCGGCTGAGAGGGCCGTTGCCAAACTGGGTGCGACATCGGTGGAGGGAGGGCAGTATCCGGTAGTCTTCGAGAATCGAGCAGCCGCATCGTTGCTCAAAGTTCTATCGCCGTCATTCTTTGCCGACAACGTGCAGAGGTCCAAATCGAAATTGGCTGGTAGGGTGGGGGAGGATGTTTACAGCCCCCTCGTGACGATCATCGATGATGGACTTTTGCCTGACGGATTTGGATCGTTTGCCTTCGATGGTGAGGGGGTTCCCTCGCAGAGAAAAATTTTGGTGAACAGCGGAAAAATAAATTCCTTTTTGTACGATGGACCACGCGCCAAAAAGGACGGCGTGCCATCCACCGGCAACTGTATGAGAGCTGACGTCAATGAACTGCCAGCCATCGGCGTTACCAATTTCTTCTTGAAAGCGGGAACGGCTAGGCCTGGCGATCTCACATCGGATGTCGGCAAGGGATTGTTTGTCACAAATCTGCTCGGGATTCATACGGCCAATTCTATCAGCGGTGACTTCTCCTTTGGTGCTGAAGGATTTCTCATAGTGGATGGAAAGATGGGCAAGCCAGTGCGGGGAATTACGATAGCAGGAAATATGCACGATCTGTTTAAAGATGTAGTCGGAGTTGCCGACGATTTTACTTTTAGGAGCAACTACGGATCACCCTCGATCAGGGTGGATGGACTTATGGTCGCCAGTTGAGATTCCCATATCAATCACTTATCCACCCTTTTTTCGGGATTTGGTTCGACAGCGGGCTTCGACTGAGCTCAGCCGAAGTTCTCACCACCCCCCAAGCGAACGGAGTAAATCTAAGGGTAACCAGCGGCCGAAGGGATTGATTTTTTTTGCTTTTCAAGGCATAAAAGTCAAATTAGGATAAAAAATCGTGGAAGTTTGTGTAGTCGTTAACTTAGGAATCTAAATCAAAGGTGGCGGATGAAGGTCAAATCCTTCGGCATCTCCGATGTAGGCAAGCGGCGTGAGAAGAATGAGGATAGCTTTCTCGCAAACGAGGAGCACATGCTCTTTGCCGTGGCCGATGGGATGGGGGGACATCTCGGTGGGGATATCGCTAGCCAGTTGGCGACGGAGACAATCGGAGAGGTTATAGCTTCCCTTGAAACTGACCCCGATATGACTCTCCAGGAGGGTGGAATTTCTGTCAAACCGGGTGAGTTCCAAAGCTATCTTCGCTATGCCATAAGGCTTGCGAGTAAAAGAATATTCGATAAGGCGGATAGCGACGCCTCACTTCGAGGAATGGGCACGACGACGGTTGCGCTTCTGGTTCGGAATAACAAAGCTTACATTGCAAACGTGGGTGATTCACGCGCCTATAGGGTTCGGGGGGATCAGATCCTTCAGATTACAAAGGACCATTCCCTTGTGGCTGAGCAGATGAGGGCTGGCATTCTTTCTGAAAAGGACGCGAGGGTTCACCGTTTTCGAAATATAATCACCCGCTCTGTCGGCTTTCAGGAGGATGTCGAAGCCGATGTGGATATAAGGGTAGTGCGTGCTGGCGATCGTT
This sequence comes from uncultured Myxococcales bacterium, assembly GCA_964458295.1. Lineage (GTDB taxonomy): Bacteria > UBA10199 > UBA10199 > 2-02-FULL-44-16 > JAAZCA01 > JABGOS01. The sequence continues at coordinate 116 of CAYWIG010000040.1, read as the reverse complement.
TTGTCCTCTGCTCGGATGGACTCAGTAACCTTATCAGGGATGAGGAGATAAGGGATGTGATCGCCAATACGGAACTCGAATCGGCGTGTACGCGATTGGTCGATATTGCGAACGAA
>CAYWIG010000039.1:0-9926 GCA_964458295.1 uncultured Myxococcales bacterium | reverse complement strand
AGCTTATAATTAACTAAATCGCGAATATATTCGACGTAGTAGGTATAGTCGGTGATCTCGATACCACTTCTTTTTGTATTCTTTCCCATGGATTGATTATCACAGATAGGCACCGAACTATCAATTATTTAGCGGTTATTTTGTTTACTAAATGTGTACAGGGATATCGTGATCAGAATGGGGTTGTTGTTGGATGCAAGCCTTCTGGGACTATATCTGATAGTCATGTAAACAATGAAATGTGGTCTATCCCTATGAATCCTGGTCCACCGCCTGACCCTCCAAGAAGCGAAGGTAGTCGTAGGTCGTAACGAGATCACCGTTCGTGTTCAACGTCTGGCCGCTGAATCCCAATGATACCGTTTCACCGAGGAAGGAACCGTCAAAGGAATATGCGAGCGTCCATTCGTCACCATCAGTACTGACATACAGGTTGAATACATCGTCGTTTCTATTTATGCGCAGATAGGCAAGTGAGAATGCGTATGCGATGTAGTTTCTCGTCACGGAACCTGCCTCCGTCACGGTGTAACCAATTTGAGCACTTCCGTCATACATGAGGCCGATAAACGCTACATTTTCCGGATGGACGTCTGGGGAGAGTGTTACTACCATTCCCGATGCCTCCGTATTCTCGTCGTAGTTGCAATCCGAAATAAATGTCGATACGTCGAAGTCCCCGGTTACCGTTTTGTAGACAAAAGGACCGGTCTCGGCATCGGAGCGGAAGTCGGTATAAGTGAAAGTCATGCTGTCAGCGGTGGTCTCATCTATGTCGATGACCGCTGCGTTGAATGTATTCTCCTGACTCCAACAGCCGGCGAGCGTTTCGGAATTTTCAAACTCATCGCTCGATGCACACGTGGTTGGCCAGGTGAAACTTGTTTCGCCAAGCTCCACCTCCGCTAAGCTCGTTATTCCGCTTCCGAAAGTCATCGTGCAGTTAGTATATTGGGGAAGACGGTTTGTCGGAGTGATGGTGAATGACCTGTTTTCGGAAGATGTGGCTGTAATGCTCGCTATTTCCTGAGATGATTCATCGCAGGAAAACGTTATGTTTGAATCCGTCACGGTGTCTGCATCCATGAAGGTGTTGAAGTTTACCGTGTATGTGTTCGTCGCTAAGCCGGAAAGTCTTGTGGTGTTCTGTGTTTCATCTGCGCTTATAGCATTGTCGTTTGAATCGGTAAGACTTTCAATTGAGGGTGTGCTTGATTCTGAATCGGAATCCGATGAACCGCCGCAACCGAATGCGAACGCCAGAGAGAGAGGAACTACGAGGGTGATAAAAACGAGAACTCTTTTTATTGTCACTCTTGATGTATGCATACGCCTCTCCTTAAAATGTTCATGAATTATGAAGAAAGATCGTTCGAATGTCTATTATTTATATATTAAGGTGATGAGAGATCCTACTTGAATACCGCCAGCAAAACTCCTGCTGCGATCGCGGTTCCGATGACGCCAGCGACGTTTGGACCCATCGCGTGCATCAGTAGATAGTTGGAAGGGTTCTCCTTCTGACCCTCGGTCGCTGCGACGCGTGCGGCCATCGGAACTGCGGAGACGCCTGCGGCACCGATCAGAGGATTGACCTTTCCCTTCGTGAGTCTGTACATCAGCTTTCCAAGTCCCAAACCCGCAGCAGTCGATATGGAAAATGCTATCAAGCCCAAGAGCAGGATGCCCAGAGTTTCCACCCGCAGGAATTGTTCGGCTGAGAGCTTCGTTGCAACACCTAGTCCTAAAACTATGGTCACGATATTTATCAACTCATTCTGCGCGGTTTTTGAAAGTCTCTCGACAACTCCACATTCACGCATCAGATTGCCGAATGCCAACATTCCAATAAGCGGTGTCGCCGTCGGAAGGAACAGAATACATGCCAGTAGTATGATGAGCGGGAAGATAATCTTTTCAGTCTTTGAGACTGGGCGCATCTGTGCCATCACCGTGCGACGCTCCTCTTTAGTCGTCATGAGTCTCATGATCGGAGGTTGAATCAAAGGGACGAGTGCCATGTAGGAATATGCAGCGACTGCAATCGCACCCATTAGACTCGGCGAGAGTTGACTTGAGAGGAATATCGATGTCGGACCGTCGGCTCCACCGATGATTCCTATGGAGCAGGCATCCTGCAATGAGAATGAGAAGCCCGCATATTTCGTCAGCAACAATGCGCCTATCACCGTTGCGAAAACGCCAAATTGTGCAGCTGCACCAAGCAGTGCAGTTTTGGGATTTGCGATTAATGGGCCGAAATCGGTAAGTGCTCCAATACCCATGAAGATGAGAAGGGGGCAGACCTCAGTAGCGATTCCGATATCGAAGAAATATTTAAGAAGACCTCCTTCGAGCGCTATACCTCCCATCGGAATGTTGACGAGTATCGTTCCGAATCCGATTGGGATCAATAAAAGGGGCTCAAATTTTTTCACAATTGCGAGGTAAACCAGAAAACAGCCCACGATTATCATTATAAGCTTCATCCATCCTGCAGCGCTCTCGTAGTTCTCCTCTACATGGGGAATCATCATGGTGGCGGGTTCCGGATCACCGCTCTTTCTGAAGATGAACTGATAAACACCGGTCGTTTTTCCGAGTCTCTCAATAAGTCCACCGATCGTAGAGGCGTACGGTTTATCAGTTTTAATCCCGTCCGATTCAGAGGCCATCGAAGGCATGGATAGTCCGAGGAGAATTGTTATCAACGATATAATTATAACGATTTTTACTGTCTTCATTGTTTTACCTTTTGAATTAAGAATGAAGAATTAAGAATTAAAAATTCAATTAAGAATTAAGAATCTGGAAGTGTTAACTCTTAATTCCAACTCTTCATTCTTAATTATTAATTCTTAATTTCAACGTGCGTATCTCAAAAAAACAAAATCATCACTTCTTTAGCGCGTATAATGGTTGTCCTTGCTCGAATTCAGTCCCTTCAGATACAATATATCGATCCAGCGTTCCCGCTTCCGTCGCCTTGATTTCAGTCTCCATCTTCATGGCTTCGATAATTAAAACCGTTGATCCATCCTCGACGGAATCGCCGGCCTGTTTTATAAATTTAACAACGCGGCCTGCGAGTGGAGCATCGACTACGGTTACGCCAGCCTCTTCAGGGATGCCGTTTGTCGCCGCGTGGGATTTGGGTAGATGTGATACGATATCTCCACCGGGCCCCTCCTGAACGACGACGCTGTACGACACGCCATCCACCGTCACCGTATACGATGCATGACCTCCAGCAACTCCTGGAGCAGACGAGAATTTAGGTTTTGATTTTCCAACAGGAGGTTTTATCCCCTTCTTGCGCGCCTCGAAAAAGTCGAGCGCCACCTTAGGAAAGAGAGCGTATGTCAAAACGTCCTCGATCGACTCTGCCTTCTTTCCGAGTTCACCTTTGAGCTTCTCCATCTCCGGTTCGATGAGATCAGCGGGTCTACAGGTTATCGGCTGTTCGTCACCAAGTGCCATTTTCTGGATCTCAGGATCGACAGGTGCCGGAGTTTTTCCATAGTAGCCGCCCAGTAGTGCCTTCGTCTCAGCGGTTATGGTCTTGTAGCGTTCTCCCTGCAGGACGTTTAGCACTGCCTGAGTTCCAACGATCTGCGATGTAGGTGTTACAAGTGGAGGATAACCGAGTTCTTTCCTGACCTCGGGGATCTCGTTCATCACGTCGTTCATCTTATCGATTGCATTCTGCTGTTTGAGTTGGCTCTCGAGGTTGGACAGCATGCCACCCGGAATTTGGCTTATGAGTATCCTCGTGTCGGCCGCTGTGAATGAACTTTCGAATTCCGAGTAATTCTTTCTGACGTTTCTGAAATGTTCTGCAATTTTATTTAGGATGTCCATTCGAAGCCCCGTATCGTGAGGGGTCTCGCGGAGCATCGCGACGATACTTTCGGTAGGGGCATGGGATGTGCCTAGCGAAAGCGACGATATCGCGGTATCGACAAAGTCGCATCCCGCGTCGATTGCTGTATAGAGCGCCGTCGATGCCATACCGGTCGTCGCGTGGCTGTGTAGGGAGATAGGGATCTTTACGTTGGCCTTTAAGCCTGACACGAGATCGTGTGCGGCCGCAGGTGTGATGAGACCGGCCATATCCTTTATGCAGATGGAGTTACAGCCCATCTTTTCAAGTTCAATGCCCATCTCGATGAAGAGTTCATTCGTGTGAAAGGGGCTGGTCGTGTAGGAGATCGCTCCCTGAGCATGTCTGTTCGCCGCTTTTACAGCGGTAATCGCCCGCGCCAGGTTTCTGGTATCGTTCAGTGCATCGAACACTCTGAAAACGTCGACGCCATTTGCAGCGGCCCTTTCCACAAATTCATCTACGACGTCATCCGCATAGTGGCGATAGCCCAGGATGTTCTGTCCACGGAGAAGCATCTGCAGCTGCGTGTTTGGCATCGCCTCCTTTAGTTTTTGGATTCGTTCCCATGGATCCTCTCGAAGAAAACGAATACATGAGTCAAACGTGGCGCCGCCCCAGCACTCCGCCGACCAGTATCCTACCTGGTCCAGCGTGGGGGCAATTGCTAGCATATCCTCCGTTCGCATTCGGGTTGCTAAGAGCGATTGATGTGCATCCCTGAGAATCAATTCAGTGATTCCAACTTTTTTCTTTTCAGTCATTTTTCTCCTCGGAATTTTTTTATAGCTGCTGAAATCACGGCGGCAATCGGTTTTCTCTCTCCACCGCTGGATCCACCCGTAGAATGTTGTTCGGCTGACGGTGGTCCTTCAAATGCATGAATGATCTTTGCCGATATCGGTATCGCCAAAACGAGGAATAGAAGGATTAAAAAGACGATTCCCATTCCCACCGCCATGATTCTGAGTCCATCTATTAGCATTGATGTTCCTTTCTCCTATCGAGCTTGATGACCTCACCGGAGAATAGTCTCTGGAGTTTTCCTGAGCCATCTTTGATTTCAATGGCCCCGTCATCTCCGAAACCTTCGATCGTGCCCTCCATAACCTGTCCACCGAGATCGATCAACACATCTTCGCCTTGAAGCGTCATGAGTTTTCTCCACCTGTCGGATACTGCGGTGAATCCCTTCTCTAAAAAAGCATCGTATAGCTTGAAGAAGTGATCATGGAGGGCCTTCAGCAGTTGTTCGGTGTTCGGTGTTTTTGCTGTTTCAACAAAAATCGAGGTCGCAGGTCTGTCGATTTTTTTTAATTCATCAACCGTCTGTTTTATGTTCAGACCGAGGCTCGCCACGATATGGGATAGATTGTTTCCGGAGAGGCTTGCTTCCGCAAGTATCCCCCCGATCTTCTTGTCGCCCACGATCACGTCGTTTGGCCACTTGATGGATGCCTCGAGGTTGAGGTTTCGAAGAAGATCGCATGTGGCAACGGCAAGGATAGGGGTAATCAAGCTCGCATCGGTTGGTGTGAGGGCAGGCTTTAGGATGATCGAGAGGAGCAGGGAATCACCCTCGGCGGAGATCCACGTTCTACCTGACCTTCCGCGTCCTTCGCTTTGGTAATCGGCGGTCAGAATGGTGCGATCCTCGAATGAGGCGCCATTTTTAATGGCGTAGGTGTGTGTCGAATCTATACTCTCGAAATGCCTGTGGTTTGGTACCAAGTTCTCCCCCAGGTCGAAAATAGTGGATCCAAGTAACATTCAAAAAGTACTCTGACAACAGCTATTAAGCCAAAAAATGTGATTTGTAAAAAAAGTCAAAAAGGGGCATAAAATCGCAAAAAGGGGGTGTACAAAAAAGTTTAAAGGAGTATAGACCGCAGTTGAAATTGAGGTATTTGAAACTTCTCAACAAGGAGTAATTTGGATGCCACAAATTGCCTGCCCCGGCAGGAGATATTGCCAGGTAGGCGTCTCAAGACGATTGAGACAATCTGAGTATGATACAGGGATCCTTTTTTGAAGAGGTTCCCTTTTTTATTATATCTATCGCGCCGTTTGCCTTCGTCCACCGGACGAAGTTTGCCGGCTTGATTGGAGGAAAAAATGGGCAAGAATCTGGTTCAGAAGATCTTGGAGACGCATCTAAAGGAAGGTCAGCTGAAGGTCGGGGAGGAGATCGGTATCCGTATCGACCAAACCCTTACCCAGGATGCCACGGGAACTATGGCGTATCTACAATTTGAGGCGATGGGCCTCACCGAGGTTAAGACCGACCTGTCAGTGTCATACGTCGATCATAACACCGTTCAGGTTGGATTCGAGAACGCCGATGATCACGCATATTTGCAGAGCGTGGCTGCTAGATACGGCATCGTCTTTTCAAGGCCGGGTAACGGTATCTGTCATCAGGTGCATCTGGAGCGCTTCGGAAAACCAGGAACGACGATGATCGGCAGTGATTCGCATACGCCAACAGGCGGAGGTATCGGCCAGGTAGCGGTTGGAGCGGGCGGTCTCGATGTTGCGGTTGCTATGGGCGGTGGACTCTTCTATCTCAGCGCGCCGAAGGTATATAAGGTTAATCTAACGGGCGAGTTGAAACCATGGGTGACGGCCAAGGATGTCGTCCTCAAGATGCTAGAAACTTTGACAACCAAGGGTAACGTTGGAGTTATCCTTGAGTATGCAGGTCCCGGAGTTGCGACATTGACAGTTCCCGAGAGGGCTACGATTACGAATATGGGAGCCGAGATGGGTGTTACCACATCGATCTTCCCATCCGATGATGAGACGAAGAAGTTCTTAAAGGCTCAGAATCGAGAGAAGGATTGGGTGGAGTTGGGTCCAGACGCCGATGCGACGTATGATCGTCAGATCGATATAGATCTTTCTGGCGTCGAACCGCTTACAGCGGCGCCGCACAGCCCAGGCAATATAATGAAGATCTCCGACCTGTCCGGGACCAAGGTCGATCAGGTGCTGATCGGTTCTTGCACGAATTCATCATACAAGGACCTCGTTACAGCGGCAAAAATTCTCAAAGGTAAGAAGGTTCATCCAAAGGTGAGCCTTGGCGTTGCTCCGGGATCGCGTCAGGTTATGCAGATGCTTGCGAAGGAAGGATATCTCGCTGATCTCATCGAATCTGGTGCGCGAATTTTGGAGAGTGCATGTGGTTTCTGTATCGGAAACTCCGTATCACCAGGGTCGGGTAAGGTTTCGATCAGAACAAGCAACAGGAACTTCGAGGGCAGAAGCGGTACGAAGGATGCGCAGGTTTATCTCGCGAGCTGTGAGATTGCAGCGGCCGCCGCGATAACCGGTGAATTTACCGATCCAAGGAAGCTCGGTCAGGATTATCCGAGCATTAATATGCCGGATGAATATTTGATAGATGACAGTATGTTTATTTTTCCGACGGCTGAACTTAAAGCTACCGAAGTTGTCCGTGGTCCCAACATCGGTGAGCCTCCATCGAATGAAAAGCTTCCAAACGATTTGAAGGGTGAGGTGATGCTCAAGGTTGAGGATAAGATAACGACCGATCATATTATGCCCGCCGGTCCACGCCTCAAATATCGTTCGAATGTGAAGAAGTATTCGACATTTGTATTTGAACATGTCGATCCGAAGTTCCACGAGCGCTCAGCGAAGAATAGGGATTCCGGAGTCCATAACATTATAGTAGCCGGCGAATCGTATGGGCAGGGTTCGAGCCGCGAGCATGCAGCCCTTTGCCCGATGTATCTCGGAGTGAAGGCGGTGGTCGCAAAATCACTCGAGAGAATTCACGCAGCAAACCTCGTGAATTTTGGCATCGTTCCTCTAACATTTAAGAACGCTGCCGATTATGCGAATATTTCACAAGGGGATGCGTTGGAGGTTGTGAATTTGCGAGATGCTATCGAGAAGGGCGGAGTCGTAAAGCTAGTCGATAAAACGAGCGGTAAGACGATAGAGTGTGATGCGAATCTCTCGGAGAGGCAGCGCGGTATCGTCCTCGCCGGTGGATTGTTGAACTTTACGAATCAAAATTAGTTTAACCTTTACGGAGGAAATATGGCACAGAAAGGTATACGCGAATACGATGCCAAGAGGATGCTCGCTAAGCATTTTCAGGGTGCGGGTGCGGGTATTTCGTATTCGGGTAAGGTTGCGCTTGTGAGTCCGGATACGGATATGGACTCATTGGCCAAGGAACACTCCTGGCTGTCGAGCGAAAAACTCGTCGTGAAGCCCGATCAACTCTTTGGTAAGAGGGGAAAGCATGGATTACTCCTGCTCGATGCGAGCTGGAACGACGCCAAGAAATGGATCTTTGATCGGATGAATAAGGAGACGAAGATCGGGGAGACTTCTGGTACCCTGACCCATTTTCTCGTGGAACCCTTTACACCTCATGACGAAAATGAGGAGCTCTATGTCGCCATCAAAGATGAACGTGAAAAGGATGTGATATATTTTTCGCTCAAGGGTGGCATCTTTGTGGAAGAGAATTGGGACAAGGTGATGCAGATCGATGTTCCAATCACCGGCAGCGTCGACGATGTGAATCTCGACGGAAAGCTTGCTGATCTAGGTCCGAAGCGCGAGAAGGTTGTGAGTTTTATAAAGGGCCTCTACAATTTCTATGCTGAGAACGGATTTTCGTATCTCGAGATTAATCCGTTTACGTTCTCGAGGGATGGCGACATCGTTCCGCTCGATACGGTTGCGAAGGTCGACGATACGGCTGCTTTCGATTGTAGGAATAGTTGGGGTAAGCTCGAGTTTCCAAAGGCGTTTGGTACAACATCCAGGAAGGAAGAGGAATACATCAAATACCTGGATGAGCAGAGCGGCGCTTCCCTAAAACTCACGATACTAAATCCGAAGGGTCGCGTATGGACGATGGTAGCAGGTGGCGGTGCATCGGTTATCTACGCTGACACAGTGTGCGATTTAGGTTTTTCAGGTGAGCTCGCCAACTACGGTGAATACTCGGGTGATCCCTCGAGGGAGCTTACATATGAATATGCGAAGACCCTTCTCGATCTGATGACGAGGGAGAAGGATTCCCGTGGAAAGGTCCTGCTCATCGGTGGTGGTATAGCGAATTTCACTGACGTTGCGAAGACCTTCACCGGTATCATTCAGGCTCTCACCGAATACAAACAGAAGATAATCGATAATGATGTAAAAATTTACGTTCGCCGCGGTGGTCCGAACTACAAGGAAGGCCTGCAGAAGATGCGCGCACTCGGTGATACACTGGGCGTTCCTATCGAGGTATACGGACCTGAAACACATATGACAAAAATCGTGTCACTGGCACTTAAGTAACTTTGGAACGGAGACTGGGGAGAATGGGTATAAAGGGTATTATAGATGCATTAAAATCCCTCTTCAGCTCGTCCAAAAGTGGAGGAGATATGAATCACGAACTTTTTAACAAGGATACCGAAGCTATCGTATATGGTTATCAGCAGAATGCCATCCAGCGCATGCTGGATTTCGACTTTGCGTGCGGACGGGAGAAACCTTCCGTGGCTGCAATTGTAAATCCAAATAGAGCTGGATTGCATAAAGTATTTTTCGGCCAGAAGGAGATCCTTCTTCCGATGTACAGGACCTTGGCTGAAGCCTCAGAGAAACATCAGTCGGTCGATACGGTCGTAAATTTCTCATCGCAGAGAAGTGCGTACGCAACGACGATCGAGGCGCTCGATAATCCGCGGATCAAATCCGTCACGGTGATTGCCGAGGGCGTTCCAGAGAGGAAGGCTAGGATTATGGCCGCCAAGGCCAAGGGTATGGGAAAGTGGATCATCGGTCCGGCAACGGTTGGCGGAGTCAAGGCTGGATGCTTTAAGATAGGAAACACGGCCGGTACGATCGACAATATCATCGAGTCGAAGCTACATCGCCCTGGAAGCGTCGGCTTTGTTTCCAAATCGGGCGGTCTTTCGAATGAATGTTATAACATTATTGCGCGAAACACGGACGGCCTCTACGAAGGGATCGCGATCGGTGGTGATACCTATCCAGGTTC
>CAYWIG010000038.1:0-10045 GCA_964458295.1 uncultured Myxococcales bacterium | reverse complement strand
TGCTCGCGATGCGCTAAAAGATGCGATCGGTTTAAATCCGAGACTGACACTTTCAGAGATCGATTATCCCCCGAGCTTTATTGCGATGTTGGATGAAATAAGGGGGGGCTTGCGTGATCAGGAATCTGGCGTGCTCAAGGTGATCACCAGACCTCCAGCGATATCCGTATATATAAACGGCATAGCACAGGGAAGCACCCCGCTCAGGCTGGAGGATTTTCCCGTCGGCACATATAGCCTGCTTATCAAAGATCCGAGGTATATTTCGATAGAGCGACAAATAGATGTACTACCTGAATCCACAACCAACGTTCATGAACGCTTGAGATGGAGGTCGAAAAAATCGATTAGGAGGGAGAGGGAAGCAGTGACTGCCAGAGCAGAGGCGATGTTGGGTCTCTCCATGGCCGATGTGTTGAAGACCGATAAGACGATTCTTGTGGATGTCGATTCGCAGGATGACGGCGCTTATATCAATGTAAGAATGCTGGATCGTAAATTCAGAACAGGCCACAGGCCTATTGTCGCAAAGATAGATGAATCTGAGGAGCGACTGAACCGAACGTCGAAGTTCATAATAAATAGCATACGGTCTCAGGTGAATGAGAACGTAACGGTAGACACATCCAAAAAGATCGCCCCTCCAGGCCTTGGCGCCCCCATCCTTATGGAGAAAAGAAAACGTTCGTTGATGAAGAACCCTCTCTTCTGGGGAGCTGTTGGCGTAGCTGCAGCAGGCGCAATAGCTGGGGGCGTTGCGGCCGCGATGTCTAGCGGCTCGTCAGATACAGGAAGGGTGAGGGTGAACTTTAAATGAAGTTAGAACATTTCATCATATTAGTCATGTTGTCTCTATTCGTAGGTTGCGGTTCCCCTGGGTCCGGGAAGGGTGTTGAGGGTGAGGGTGTTTTGTCAATTAAGGTAAGTGGAATCCCATCCTTTGATGCCAATATCGAACATGGAATGATCGACATGTATCGGATCACTATCTCGGATTCCGATATCGAAGGGAACATAGTCGCTGAGTTCTCCGGCGATGCGGATGAAGGAGTGGTCGAAGGCGTTCCAACGGGGAGAGGTAGACAGATCGTCGTCGAGGCCATCAATCAAAATGGTGAAATCGTTCGAATCGGTGAGGTGTATGATGTCGATGTCGGAAGCGGCATGAACGATGTTGAAGTATGGTTGGATTCAGTCCCCGTCTTTGCGAATCTGAGGGATGGCGGTGTCGTTCAGAATACGAGATTGAGGATACGATTGTTCTCCGATCCATCACATTCCGTAATCGTCGATGCAATCAGCGATGGTGAAACATCGACCATGACGGACGTTTCATCAAACCTATCCGAAATATATTCAGATGAATCGACCTGGCAGGGTTCGCTCTCTCCCGGACTTCTCGCGCCTGGGGAATTTTCATTTATGGCCAGGGATCTTACCATTGGGAGGGGGGCTGATATCAGCCTCACCCTTATAGATGGAGATGATGCGAAACCGGCCCCATTGTTTTCCGGATCATCGACGAACCGGTTCTCCTCTTCATCTATATCCATGCATATCCTATCGGAGGTGGTGAGATGAAAAAGATCATTCTTGTATTATCAATTATTATGATTGCTTCGGCCTGCGGTGGATCGGGTGAAGGCGTCTATAGATTTAGCCCCGATTATCCAGAGAGAATGGTTAGCTTTACAGACAACCTCCATGCGCGAGCTACGATGATCTCGCAAAACGGAGCAATTCTATCCACACCGACATATGGAAGTCACGAGGAGGACGTATGGATCTTCGATGTGGAGCCACTATATGAAATCGATAAAGAGGAATCCTCGCTCAGGGTGGAATTTATCTATAAGGAGGGCGATGAAGGTAAGGCTCAAAGCGATTTCGGTGCGAGCGAAATAGTTCTATGCGAACTACTCCTCCCTTCGGATGAATATTCCCTTCAGGATCCTGGTGAGGAGTTCTACAACTTCTCGATAGATCTCGATCAGGATGGGCTCATCAATATCGACGAACTCATAGCCGGCGTCGATCCGGCTGTATCCGATACCGATGGGGATGGAATCCTGGATGGCATCGATGCCTTTCCCTCCATCGCCCTGGAATGGCTCGATACGGACGGGGATGGAATCGGCGATAACTCAGACGACGATATCGACGGGGACGGTCTATCCAATGACGAAGAGCTCCTCATCGGTACGGATCAGATGCTCTTCGACACCGACAACGATGGTCTCTCGGATTCCGACGATCTCTGTCCGTTACTCTTCGACGGGGAACAGGATGATTATGACGGCGATGGTGTAGGTGACGACTGCGATAACGATTCCGACGGCGATGGATTGTCAGATTCGAAGGAGATTTCAATAGGGACTGATCCCTTTGACATCGATACCGATGGCGACGGCCTAGGTGATGGCCTTGAGCTTAAGAGGGATTCCAATCCTCTCAAGAAGGATACGGATGGTGATGGAATTAAGGATAAATCGGACAACTGTCCTTCAATATCAAACGTGGGTCAGTCCAATATTGACGGGGATACTTTTGGCGATGAATGCGATTCCGATATCGATGGGGACGGAAGGGTGAATTCGAACGACAACTGTCCAGAGGATTCAAATTCAGATCAGGATGATAGGGATGACGATGGCGATGGCGACGCATGTGATGTCGATATCGATGAGGATGGTTATCTAAACGAAGTCGATAACTGCCCGCTCGATCATAATCCCGACCAGGACGATACGGACGACGACGAGGATGGAATTCCGGTTGGCTGCGATCTTGATGACGACGATACAGGTGTGAATTCCGAGGTGGGAGTTATATTCGTCGATGTAAATTATGGTTCCGATTCGAACTCTGGCACACGTCTAAATCCAATTCGATCTCTAAGCGATGCGATCTCCATCGCAAAAGTGAATAATATCCCAATATGTGTTGCAGCTGGGTCGTACGATGTTTCAAGCGTCAATTTTCCTGATGGTGTTAAACTGTATGGAGGGTTTCGTAGCGATGAATCAGCTCTTGTGAGGTTCAGTTCTAGAGATGTGAGGAGTGATGAAGCACAGTATAAGACGGTTCTCTTTAGAGGTGATATTCCAAATACGATCACGCTCTCATCGACTGATGTCATTATAAATGGATTCCATATAGAAAATATCTCCACTCAGTTAGATCCGATAGATCCTTCGAATACATTTATTATAACTGCAGACTCACACATTGAGAGGAATACGATCGTAGGTAATACCTCATCTTCAAATAGCGTAGCGTTTTCGATTTCAGCTGAGGATGCCTGGGTGTCTGCAAACTACATCGATGGAGGCGGCTGTGATTATCTGGGGAGTCAGAGCGCTGGAGTCGTGATAGGTGACGGCGGATCAGCATTGTTAAAAAACAATATAATCAGGGCCGGTATGGGACGATTTGCAACCGGTGTTAGGATTTCCGATGCAACGCCATGGCTTATCAATAATACGGTGGACGCAAGTTCTGGAAATGCTGAGATCGGCGTTTCAGAGGGTCTTGTGATCTATGACTCCTCGCCAACCGTTATCAACAACATCATCATAGTGGATGTCGCTCCCGACAGGTATCCGTTGGTTTGCAACGGTGGGACGACTACGTCCGATAGTAAATTTCTAAATAACCTGTTCGCAAGCTTCTTGGGCGATGATCCGTCTCAGATCGTCATCGATTGTGATGGAACGACTTATGACTCGGGCGACTTTGCAATCGGCGATTCTGAGGCGGACGATAATATCATCTTTGCGGGCAATGAGAAATCAGAACTTCTAAGTGATGCATACGAATTGAACGGGGACGACGGCGTGGATGATGGAATAGATACCGGCGTTGCAAATTACGGAAGCGTAACGACCGACTTCGATGGTGAGAATCGTCCTAATGGAGTTAATCACGATATCGGAGCGAAGGAGAAGTAGGAGGGTGGAGATGGATGATAATAGAAACACGCTTGAAGATGTATTCCAGAAAAGCTACGAGGCTTCACTGTCGATTCTGAGAAATGTCGTTCCGTACATTGATGAGGATGACTTTATCAGGCAGAGGCTTTCTGATTACGTCCAAAGTATAGCATGCGCGCTGGCACTTATGGAGACGGATTCAAGCGTGGTTGGATCGAATGATAATATTGCGATTGATGTGGTCGCAAAGTGCTGTGAAGTTGTGGTGATGCTAAACTACTGCAGGGATCTTCATAGTCAGTTCATCAATGCCAAACTCTGTGATAGCCTCATCAGCACCTACAGATCGATTCAAAGTCAAACCAGTAAACATCCAAAGGTGAATAAGGTGATAATGGAGGGAATAGGGTGTTGAAGCGAGTCATCGTCACATCTTTTTCGGTTATTCTTTTTATCTCCTGCGCCCACTCGGGTTCAAATATAATAAATAAAGATACCGTTGGATCAATAACGCTAATCCCAAGACTTCATTTTGCATTCGATAGCGACAGGCTTACGCCCGAAGGGAGGGGAGTCATCTATCACAATGCGGGGTGGATGAGGGAGAATCCAACGGAAGTTGTTATCTTGGAGGGACACTGCGATTCGCGCGGAAGCGCCGATTATAATTTATACCTAGGCGACAGGAGAGCGAGGGTTGTGAGAGCTGAAATGCGGGAGTTCGGAATCGATGACGATTCGCTTGCGATTATCTCCTATGGAGAAAAACGTCCGCTAGTTAACGGTCATAACACGAGGGCGTGGATGAAGAATAGGAGAGTTGAGTTCGTTGTAAGATGAATGGATATCCGGATGTTCGGTTTGCCGGATGTCCTCTAAGGGAGGTCGTATGAAACAAATAATATTAATTGTAACAATGATGCTTCTATTTTGTCCAATTGCTTCAGCAAAACAAACCACTGTGCCCAACGTTTTGGCTTATCAATCAGTGCTCTATGATGATGGAGGCAATCCTATTGATGACGGTGAAACCGATATAATATTTCGTATTCTAAACCATGACGGAGATATTCTCTTTGAAGAAAATCAGAGGATTGACATCATTCGGGGCTCGGTATCAGCGATCATCGGCGACGGTGAAGATGTGGATGGTGCGCCCGCAGGAGGTATCCCCTCTCAGATCTTTGAAACTGATAATCCCATTTATCTGGAGGTTGAAGCGGGGGAAATTCCTCCAACTGATCCTATGGAGATCGTTTCGGTTCCCTATTCAATGGTTGCTGGTTCGGTGGTTGAAGGCGGCGTGAATTCTAAGGCAATCAGGAATCGAAGTATACGATATGAGGATTTGAGCAAGAACCTGATACAAAATCTCAGCAGCGAAGGAGGTTTTGTTTCGAGAGATGGTTTAGATAAAATCTACAGAGAGCCTGAGGCTGCATCGAGGATTGGGGTGGAGCGCGTCTTCAACTATTCAGGTGCGAACGATCTTCAAGGAGTCCTTCGCGATCTGGATCGTGCAGTAAAAACGCGCGAGTTAAAAATCAACACATTGGTCGAGAGCTCCTCGATTCTCGAAAAGGCAATATCGGATGAGACGTTAGCTCGTATAAATGCGGATAGCGCTCACAAGAATAAGAGTTCGAATGTTCATGGTCTCGGAAGCGGCGGAGGTGTTGTTGTTGGAACGGATAAAACTCAGACGCTGAAAAATAAGACACTGGATGGTGTGACGTTTGACGGTCCGGTGCACTTTTCGGGAGGATCCATGATAACCGGAGATCTAAATCTATCCGAAAGCAGCGGAGATTATGTTACTCATAATCACAGCGGTGGGGGTGAGGGAGGTGCCCTCTACCCTGGAGCGATATGGTTCGATGCCGGAACGAGAGGGCACCTACAGACCGTCTCAATTGGAAGTGGATATGGAAGTGGTAACTGTAGGGTGATGGTTGGTTTATCCCAAACCGGCAGTAATTTCTCAGTAGCCGGATTGAACGCATCTTACAACTGGGAGGGTAGTTCAATTAAAATATATTGCTTCAATAGCAGTGGTGCGCAATGCACGGCTTCGTATTTTGTAATATGCGCTAGGGGAGCTTAGGTGCTGCTGGAGATTGTCGGAGATCAAGGTGCCAGCATTCCTCCTCCAACAAACTCCTCAAGGTCTATTTCACAATAGTCGCCAGCGAGTAATTCGCAAGTAGCAGAAATCTGATTTGTGTTGCAGGCGGACACATATATGCATTCATCGATATATGTATCGTCGGGGCTGAGGTTGAATCTCACAATGCAGCTATTGCTGTCTGAACGGTTGATTCTCAAATAATACTGACCGAAGTTGATGGCGAGGTAGGATTCAGGATCTTCGTCGCTTGAACTCTCAGAGAAGAAGAAGTCATCTGTACCGGATGCTACGGAGAGGCAATCATTTGGGGGAGAAGTGGTTGCCCAATCATGATCGTCGAGAAAAGCGATGGATGTTACTTCGACACCGCACTCGCTTGGGCAGTTTTCTGAGGTCTCTGCATCTTCATAATCGCATATACCATCTCCACACGTGGCATCTGTTTTCGTCAGAATTGATGTGCAAACTGCCGGACTTGAGATCTCGATGGTAAACTGATTGGTTTCATATGAACAAGTGGAGGTTAGATCCTGGCCTTCTATTGTCGCCACCATCGAGCAAGTGTTAGCCCCCGTCATAGTCAATGTGTAGCTGCTGTTATTCATGGTGTAGACGTTGTCCGTATCCTGGGCGGCCAAAACCATATTGCCGACGCACTCATCATAATCGCTGCTATATACACCACTGACATCTGGAATCGCTGCTTCACCAGCTGTTGTAAACGTGAAACTCGCACCCACAAAGTTCTCCGCCGCGAACGCTTCCTTTATGAAGAAGGATCGGCTGGCATTAGCATATTCTATGTTTGGCGAGATACATACTATATGTGGAGTGCCAGCGGAGAGGTCGTCGGTAGGATCGAGCACGCATTTTGTCGAAGAGCTGCAGCTAACCGATGAATCGAGTGCTTCGTTTACGTCACATATCGTTTCATCATATGCAGCCTTGTCCGGTGAGGATAGATTTGCCGATGATGGCGTTGTTGGGTGGATGAAGAATGTCGAAATGTTTACGGTCGAGGTGTTCACCGGTGAATCGAATTCATATGAAAATGAGCTATCCACAGCCACATCACTAGTACCCTCAATTCCTTCGAGCGTTACTGGAATATCTGCTGGCGGTGAGGATGAACCAGATCCGCCACCACAGCGATTGATGATGAGAGCCAATGATAGAACCAATATAATGATAAATATTTTTTTCATAATCGATTTCCTCCTCTTCCCAGGAAGAAGGATGTTTCTATTCAAGATCGATATTGCAATACCCTCCATCGGTTAGTTCACAAACAGCTGAGACGCTATTTGAGTTGCATGCTGATATATAGATGCAGCCATCGACATCACCCTCGCCGTCGAATCTTTCAAATCTCACAAAACAGGAGCTATTCTCAAGGTGGCGATTTACTCGGATGAAATAATCTCCAAGGTCTGCGAAGAAGGTTTCGTAGGCCTCCTCCTCTTCTGCGCTTTCCGGTTCGTCGTTGAATGAGATAGATGCACCTGTTGCATCTGCAAGGCAATCGTCGGTGGGAGATGTTGTCGACCAACTATGATCATCGAGGAACGAGATGGAGTTGGTTATAACTGCACAGTCGGCGGTGCAGCTAACTAAATTCTCTCCATACTCGTAATCACACGTTCCATCACCACATGTGATATCGGTTTTTGTGAAAACGGAAGTACACGACTCTCCTTCAAGTGTCATGCTAATGGTAAACTGATTCGCTTCATACGAGCAGGAGAACTCAGTGCCGCTTTCATCCTCCTTCATCTCTATTGAGAAGGAACAAGTTGTACTGTCCGTCATCGTCAACGTGTCACCGCCGCCTAAATTATAGATATTGTCAGTGCCTGAGGCCATCAAAACCATACTTTCAAGGCATTCTTCGTCACTGCTGCTATAAACACCTGCTACATCTGGAATTATCGACTCACCAGCTGTGGTGAATGTGAAGCTTGCTCCTGCAAAATTATTTGCCGCATGTGCCTCGCGAATGAGGGGTGACCATCCCCTGTGCGCATACTCAATACTTGGAGAGATACAAATCGTATATGATGTGTCTGCAGATAGATCGAGTGTAGGATCGAGTACACACAATGTCGATGTGGGACATCTGACCGATGAGTTAAGCGCATTTGTTACGGCGCATGTTGTTTCATCGTAAACGGCTTTACCGGATGAGGTTAGATTGGCCGAGGATGGTGTTGGAAGAATAAAAAAGTTTGTAGATTTTACTGTAAGCGTGTTTATTGCTGAATCGAATTCATACACGAACGAACTGTTGACGGCGACATCCGTTGATCCTTCGATTCCCTCTATTGCTACAGGGATGCTTGCCGGAGGTACCGATGATGCACCTCCACCACAACGGTTGATGAGAAGTGCCAAGGATAGGGCAAATATAATAATAAATATTTTTTTCACGATCCCATTCCTCCTCTCCTAAGAAGGGTATGTTCTTATTCCAAATCCAACGTGCAATAGTCACCCGCCGTCAGATTGCAGATAGCTAGGATCTCGGTGGTGTTACAGACCAACACGTATGGGCAATCGTTGTTGGTTTCAGTATCTCCAATCGTACCAAATAGGATTTCACAGTAGTTACCTGATGCGCGGCTGATTCGGATGAAATGGGTGCCAAATGAGTGATAGTAGGATTCTAGCGCATCTCCACTGTCGTTCTCACTATCGACGGCGATTGTAAAATTCGTCGTTCCAGACACGCCAGCTAGGCAGCTGTTGGAGGGGGATGTGGTCGACCAGTTGTGGTCGCCTATGAAGGATATCGACGTTACCTCAAGGCTGCAGTCGCTAGGGCAGCTATCCATACTTTCTACATTCTCATAATCGCAAGTTCCATCGCCGCATACCGCATCGGTTTTGGTCAGAATGGATGTGCAGCTCTCCTCCTCTTCAATGAAAGTTACACCTATAGTAAATTGATTTGTGTCATACGAACAAGTCCAGGTAACCTCTTCGTCATCGAACATGCCGACCAAGGTGCATGCGTCGACATCGGTCATGGTCAATGTTATGTCGTCCTCACCTGTCAAGAATACGTACTCGTTTTCAGTTGTGGATGATGCTTGTATTACACTGCTATCGATACACTCATCGTCATCCGTGACATAGACACCGCTGACATCGGGTGGTCCGGCTTCGCCAGCTGTCGTAAATGTAAAACGTGCTCCTACGTAGCTGCTCGCCGCAAATGCTTCCCTAATGAAGATGGACCAGTTTGCGCTCGCATACTCGATGCTCGGGGCGACACAGGCTGTATAGGATGTTCCCTCGGAAAGATTTTCTGTCGGATCCAACACGCACTTCGTCGATGAGCTGCATTCGACCGAAGCATCAAGCGCATTGGTGACGTCACAAATTAAGCTACAATATGCTTCCTTGTTTGGAGCTGCGAGGCTTGACGAGGTCGGTGTTGGAATGATGAAGAAGCTTTCGGTGCTTACGGTCGACGTGTTCACCGCTTGATCGAACTCATATGAAAATGAACTGTCGATCGCGACATCACTTGTGCCCTCGATGTCGCTCAAGGCTACGGAACCATCTGAATCATCCGATGAGTCATCTGAGCTTGAGCTGCCACTGCAACCGTTAAACAGTATGGCTACGGTTAAAACTGACAATACGATGAGTGTTTTCTTCATGATCCTATCCCCCCCCATTTGGTTTCCAGTGTCCTATGTCTCTGCAAGGTATGTTCCAATTTGGGAGGTGTGGGTGGTGATCTAACTAATTGATATATAAGGCTATAATGTTGGAATCGGATGTTGGAATTTGGCGGCAGGTATTTTTTTACCCACCAGTATTGGAAGATTTTATAACGCTTTGATATTATACAGAATATAGATGAAATATATTGGCGCCAATTGTCAAAATGATGGCGTGTTTTTGACAAAAAAAGCCCCAAGAGCGGGGCCGACGAGACTCGAACTCGCGGCCTCCTGCGTGACAGGCAGGCGTTCTA
>CAYWIG010000037.1:9283-10066 GCA_964458295.1 uncultured Myxococcales bacterium | reverse complement strand
AGGGCACCACTTATGACAGACCCTTTTTCTGTCCTAAAAAGTGGGGCCAGCTCTGATGACCGGTTGGGGTGCCTGGATCAGTTACTCAGACTATCCCAATCAATCCGTAGATGAAACTTCCCTCCGATATGCGCTAAATCTAATGTTATCATGTGAAGAGGCAACTGCTGTTTACGACAAAATAATTAAAGCTAATATCCCCAAATCACATTGGATGATTTTTCTTGAACCAAATATGATTCATCATTTAGATGATTTTATAGAATTTTTAGAATCTCTTCAACCTGATTACTCCGCATTGGAACCCTTTTTACTTAGAACTATATTCATCCAACACCTAGGCGAAGTCGTTTTATATAGGGCTGTAACAAGGTTGTCCGACAATAGAGATGATTTTATATCTGATAAAGTCCGAGAGCTTCCTGAGTTTTCTGTGGGTGTGTGGCCTACTAATGCAAATCCGATTCACACATTTCAAATGTTACGTGAAGAAGGTTTATACCATTTAATCAATAACGATCCGCACACTAACTGGAGGTCCGAAGATGCTGCTTTTAGAAGTGCAATTACCGATGGACGTCAAACCCGTATGACACTTTCAACGGCGAAGGAAGAGGGATTTGCTATTCAGGCATCTATGGTTTTGGCGGAAAAACGTTTTGACAGGGATGATTTGAAAACAAGGTGCTATACGGCACTTTTCCGCATTGTAGCTCCTGCTTACTATGCTTTTTCTTCAGAACAGTTCAAACTCTACGAAGAACTCCTCTTCCTATCGATATT
>CAYWIG010000037.1:0-9265 GCA_964458295.1 uncultured Myxococcales bacterium | reverse complement strand
GGTGGTTTACTGGAGTGAGAGTCTACGGCACAAAAGGTTCTGCATATATTGATGATCCTAGTAATTCCCGTACGCGAAATTGGTCGATCACACACAGGATGTTGGGCGAACATATCAGGAATGGCTTCTCACTCCACTGGTAAACGTTAGGATCTAGCTACCCATTGACCAGAACTCTTACCTATCGAAAGCAAATTCCTATCGTTGTTCGTTGGATACCCCCACGCCCTCTCGAAGGTCTCTAAGTTCACTTCAAAGTTCGATTCTGGGGGGAGACCTGGATCATGAAGTATGATCTTCTCATCATCGACATCACAGATCACGACGAAATGACCAGCATATCCTTCACGACCATGAAGTGCTGCGGAGTTTAGATTTATTATGACGACATTTTCGTCTTCCAAGAGATTCTTAATATCTTGAAGCTCTGGAATTCGATATTCGATCGGCGCTTGATCTACAAACTTCCTTGCTACCACCCTCTCCTCTTCGACATCGCTGTTTTCGACCTGAGCTTTACCTACTTCCTCCCCATATCTTTCGATGAGATATTCACCCCCGCGATCCACGAACGCTTGATAATCGAACTCTTCGATCAATCCGATCTTCAATCCCTGATCCATCATCCACAGCATAGCAGATGTGGGCCAGGTCCATTTTCCAGGTTTCTTATTAGAAATTTTATCCAGGAATTCGTAGCTGAAATCCTTTTCAGGAATGAGTTTTCCAAGCGCCATCTTGAGTGCCGCTTGAAAACAATGAGTACCGTCACCAGTATTTGGATAGAATGGAATTTTCATAAAAAGATATGCATGACAATCCTGTGGGCCTGGCAGGAATCGAACCTGCGGCCCTCTGCTTAGGAGGCAGATGCTCTATCCCCTGAGCTACAGGCCCACAGGATTGTCATCTCGTATATCAACTTTTCAAATTGTGAATCGTAACATGATTTACGAATAAGATACCAAAGAATGAACGGGAATATCGCCGATCTTCTCACGCCCATTTAGAAACGCCAGTTCAACTACGAAAACACACTCGACAACATCGCCGCCTTGTCTCTTTATCAGCTCACATGTAGCACCGGCCGTACCACCGGTTGCGAGCAAATCATCGACGATCAATACCTTTTGTCCCTTAGCGATAGCATCGGTATGAATCTCGATGGTCGCGGAGCCATATTCCAAGTCATAAGAGATATCAATAGTTTTGTATGGCAGCTTCCCCTTTTTCCTAACAGGCACAAATCCCGCACCGAGTTGATGCGCGAGCGGTGTCCCAAACAAAAAACCTCTGGATTCGATCCCTACTACCGTATCGATCTCCTTATCGGCATATCGATCGACTAGAGCTTTAATGGTTCCTTCAAACGCAGCATGATTTTGAAGCAAGGGGGTGATATCCTTAAAGATGATCCCCGGTTTAGGAAAATCCGGAACATCGCGAATGTGTTTTTTTAAAATTTCTTCCATCGTTCCTCCACAATTCAGTTAATATCGGTTGCCCTTTGTAACTGTTATCAACCGATATTAACGGCTATTAACTGGTATTAACCAAGCTCTCTCACTTCCTCTGAGGCAGGAAAAATAGGGGATTGCGGGCCCTTTGTCCATTGCGAATTTCAAAATGCAGATGGTTGCCAGTAGCTCTGCCAGTCCTCCCAACCGTAGCAATCGTCTGCCCCCTCTTTACAGCCTGCCCCTTCTTCGCCTTATTACGCTTATTATGTGCATAGGCTGTAAAAAAGTCCTCCTTATGTCTGACCAGAATGAGATTCCCATACCCACGCATCTTTCCAGAAAAAACGACGCGTCCTGACCCTGCAGCCTTGATCGGCGTACCCGACTTTGCGGAGATATCGATTCCGTCATGACGCCTGCCACCCCTTATGCCGAAGACCGACGTAACCTTCCCATTTATCGGCCAGATGAACTTTCCATGATAAGTCCTGATCTTCTTCGAACGGGACCTCTTCTTACTCCTTTTGGCATATCCCTTGCTCTCCTTGGCGGACATGCCGATCGGCAACTTCTTATAACCTGCCTTCTTCCCCTTTGGCGGTAGATAAAGTTTTTTTCCGGGCTGCGCATCGTTCGGACTGAAGATATTGTTGTACTCAGCGAGTTCCTGCAGATCCACGTTGTAAGCTCTGGCGATTCTCCAGATCGACTCGCCGGAT
Source organism: uncultured Myxococcales bacterium (assembly GCA_964458295.1). Classification (GTDB taxonomy): domain Bacteria; phylum UBA10199; class UBA10199; order 2-02-FULL-44-16; family JAAZCA01; genus JABGOS01. The sequence goes on along the minus strand of CAYWIG010000037.1, from coordinate 7,086 downwards.
CTTACGGTGTGATACTTGCCGCGCTTATCAAATGATGTTGCACAACCCCCAAGCATCATCGCAAAAACGATTCCGATGAAGATAAACTTAAACGCGTGTCTCATGATCTTAAAGTTAGTCACCGACGGCCCACCCCTGATCACCCACCAACTTTACAAATCTGCAATGTGTCACAACCCTTTTATTAAATATCTTCCCTTTACGCTTTATAACTTCCAACCTCTGAAGGTCTCTATTTCCCACAGGTATTACGAGCATACCGCCATCCTCCAATTGTTCCTGCAGCGCTTCCGGCACGCATGGCGCACCCGCCGTCACAATGATCCTATCAAATGGAGCCTCCTCCAACCACCCGAGAGTGCCATCCCCCACCTTGAGTTTGATGTTGTCATATTTCAAACTCGACAGCACCCCCCTAGCCCTCTTCGATAGATCCGCCAGACGTTCAATCGAATAAACCTCCTTCACAAGTTCAGCCAATATTGCCGCCTGATAGCCAGATCCTGTTCCAATCTCCAGAACTCGCTCTGCGCCCGCAAGTTGCAACTCCTCCGTCATCATAGCGACGATCAGGGGTTGCGAAATTGTCTGACCGAAACCTACCTGCAGTGGACGATCCTCATACGCCTGATACTCCATTCCTGAACTGACAAACAGATGTCTCGGTACCCTGCTCATCGCGGAAAGCACCCTATCATCCTTGACACCCTTTGGGACGAGTTGCTCTGAAACCATCCTTCGCCTTGCAACCTCAAAGGGATCCCGCTCACCGTTATGGCTCGTTGAAAAATTCTTTCTGGCGATTGGTTTTTGCTCAGATGTCGAACCTGTGCGATGCTTAGAAGATTCCTTCTTCATATGATACCGCATTACACGCGTTAAAATCTTCCTATCCATCTAAAACATTCCCCCTAAAGATTCCAATTCGATAATTTCTTTAATGTCGGTTTATCCGTTATATCGACACGAAGTGGCGTGATCGAAATATAGTTCTTGCGAATCGCGTTGCAGTCCGAATCGGCGATATTCTCAAAGCCGTTCTCATCACCACCGATCCAATAATACTTTCTACCCTTCGGATCGACCTTCTCGACTATTATATCGCCGTAGTTGCGCTTTCCCTGCTTCGTGAATTTATATCCTGTTATTCCTTTCGCAGGAAGGTCGGGAACATTTACATTGAGGATGATTCCCCTAGGCAATCCTTCTTTCAAAACTTTTTGCGTAACCCTCTTGGCAAACTCCGCGGCGGATTTAAAATGCTTTCCAGATTTATAAAGCAACGAAACCGCGATTGAGGGTATCCCCATCAAACCGCCTTCATATGCCGCGGATACCGTTCCAGAATAGTGAACATCATCACCGAGATTCGGACCGTGATTGATTCCTGAGACAATAAGGTCCGGTGTTTCATCTAAGATCTCGTTTACAGCCAGCATGATGCAGTCGGTCGGCGTTCCGCTGACCGAATACACATCCTTGACGATTCTGTTAATTCTGAGCGGTAGATGAAGGGTGATTGAATGGCTACACGCCGATCGCTGCTGGTCCGGAGCCACAACGACGACGCGACCCAGGCCCTTTAGCGCCCTTGCAAGGATTTTCAAACCCTTGGCCTGCACCCCATCATCGTTTGAAACTAATATTAGTGGTTTCTTCGTCATTATTAAAGAAGCCGGCCAGCCGACCGGCTTAACCAAAAAAGTCAATATTTATGCTAAGTTACGATACGTCACCTAAAGTGTCAAGATCAAAGCAGCCCGAGGAGATCCGTATATCCCAGCCTCGGTTGTCCTGACGCACGGATCCCCTTAAGACCCTTGCTTTTTTCAGGACCTGTGGTAGACGCCCTCGCCATGAGCGATGCATACAAGAAATCCGGTGTGGACATAGATGCCGGCAACGAATTTATTGATAACATTAAGGATTTGGTCAAGAGCACGCACGTTCACGGAGTCATCTCCGAGGTTGGCGGATACGGTGCCCTATTCGCACCCGATATCTCTGAAATGAAGGAACCGGTGCTCGTCTCCGGCACCGATGGCGTCGGAACGAAGCTGAAAATCGCCATCCAGATGCACAAGCTCGATACGATCGGAATCGATTTGGTCGCGATGTGTGTCAACGATATCGCCTGCCTCGGCGCGAGGCCTCTCTTCTTCCTGGATTATCTCGCTACATCAAAGCTCGAGCCGAAATTACACGCGGATGTGATCAAAGGAATTTCGGAGGGATGTAAAAAGGCAAAGTGTGCCCTCATCGGTGGCGAAACCGCGGAGATGCCCGATTTTTATAAAAAGGGCGATTTCGATATCGCAGGCTTCTCGGTGGGAATCGTCGACAGGCTGAACATCATCGATGGAACGGACATCGGCGCGGGCAATGCAATCGTCGGTTTCCACTCCTCCGGACCTCACAGCAACGGCTTCTCATTGATCAACAAGATAGTAAAAGATTCTAAGTTGGATCTGAAAAAGAAATATGACGGATTCGAAAGAAGCATCGGAGAAATCCTTCTAACGCCAACAGAAATTTATAGCCTTCTCATTGAGAACCTTCGGAAAATTTTCAGCATCAAGGGCATCGCGCACATCACGGGTGGCGGATTCTGGGATAACATTCCAAGGGTACTCCCGAGAGGTGTTCAGGCTGCAATCACGAAGGGAAGTTGGGAGATTCCTCATATATTCCGCTTCATCCAGAAACACGCGAACATGGATGAGGAGGAGATGTTTCGAGTCTTCAATTGTGGTATCGGAATGATCCTGATAGTCGACAAGGACCACGCGGAGGATCTCACTCAAACTGCATCTACTGAGGGGGTCAAGGCGTCGATAATTGGAGAAACGAGAATCAGGCCAAGCGGTGGGAATGCAATATCGATGGAGTAAAACCGATGACCAAAAAGATAAACTTGGGAGTTTTAGTCTCCGGTAGCGGTACCAACCTGCAATCCATAATAGACAACTGCGAATCGGGCAAGATCGACGCCGCCGTAAAAGTCATCATCAGCGATAATTTAGAAGCATTTGCAATCAAACGCGCTGAGAAACACAGCATCGATGCAGCCACCATCACCAGAGATGAATTCGACGACAGGAAATCCTTCGAGGAAAAGATCGTTAAAATCCTCGAATCGCACAACGTTGAACTAGTTTGTCTAGCCGGCTTCATGAGGATCGTTGGAAAGACCCTCCTCAGTGCATATCCAAATCGAATCATGAATATACATCCGGCTTTACTGCCATCATTTCCTGGTCTCGACGTTCAAAAGCAGGCCTTCGACTACGGCGTTAAAATCTCAGGATGCACCGTACATTTTGTGGATGATAAGATAGATCACGGCCCGATAATCTGCCAGACTGCCGTACCCGTTATGGAGGACGATACGCCGGAAACCCTCAAAGCTAGAATACTAGAAGAGGAGCATAGGATCTACCCTCAAGCCATACAGTTGTACGCAGAGGGAAGATTAAAAATTCAAAACCGACGGGTTTACATCCTGAAAAAAAGTGATAAGGGGTAAGACATAAGCATCGAAAAAAAGGGGGAGTTCATGAAGAAGATCTTTTTCTATACAACCGCTATCGCCATCCTACTGTTGAGCAACCAAGCACTTGCGGAAACAGCCGGTGGAAATTTCACAGTGGGCCTTGGACCGATGGGAAATATCTACGTCGTCGATTCCAACCCTCAGCTCGATATGGGTTATGGAGGATATGTCTACTTCGACTACAGATGGTCCCCCCAGTTTTCAACGCAGTTCGGAGTAGCGGTCACCACGCAGGATGGAACCGGAATATCGAACGGTGACAATGGGATTGAATTCTTAGGCATTCCAACTTTCGATTTAAAATTTTACATATTCTCTGAACCCTCAAGATGGGATCCATACGGCCTCATAGGTATGGGAGTCTATGCGGTAACCGAAGGTTCAGCAAAGAATGGCACGACTGCAGTCGGTATCGGAGCGAATTTAGGCCTCGGAACAGATTTCTACATCACAGAGAAGTGGTCGGTAGGACTGGCCGCCATCTTTCGCTCAATCGGCCTCATCGATTCGATAAGCGGAAACAACAATGGCACCGCCCTCTTCCCATTTTCTATGATGGGCAACGTGGCGTATCATTTCTAAAGTTTTTCAACGCTACAGCGGATAGTTATGATTTCAAAAATCGATATAAGAAGAGCGGCAGCTCTCATAATATTCATCACGCTGTCGTTCTCTTTGATCTCTTGCTCTAGCAAACCTAAGGGCCACTCTGAAAAAAGACTCCAGATGACCGAAAACCTCATCAAGAAACGAGGCACTAAAGATCCAAGAGTTCTTAATGCCTTCAACACGGTGCCTAAGGAGGAGTTCGTCCTTCCCCAGTACAAGGATAGGGCCTATGATGACATGGAGATCCCGATGGCCTTCGGCGAAACGTTGAACAGGCCCCATGAGGATGCCGCCATGATCACCTCGATGGAGATCGAACCTTACCACAAGGTCCTGGAGATCGGCACCGGCACCGGCTATCTCACGGCCATACTCTCCCATTTGGCTGAGAAGGTTTATACGATTGAAATCGAACCGAAATACGCAAATCGGGCGAAGGCCAATTTCGACAAACTCGGGTATAAGAACATATTTCCAAAAACCGGTGATGGCTTTGCCGGTTGGCCGGAATATGCCCCCTTTCATAGGATCGTTTTGATGTGCAGCCCTCCAAAAATTCCTATACCCTTGAAGGAACAGCTTGCGGAGAACGGCCTTATGGTCCTACCGCTCGGTGGGTCTGAGAAGTTTCAGGAACTCGTCCTCTACACCAAAAAGGATGGCAAGTTGATCAAGGTAAGGAGCATCGCCCCAACTACCTTTTCACCGATGAAAGGTAAAATCCTTGAAAAGAATGACCATTGACTTTGGACCATAGACGATTGACTCGTTATGATAATTTTTTAGGTCAATAGTCCATGGTCAATAGTCCCATCTAGGCCATATTGGGATTATTCTCTTCAGATTCCTCACGTGCATTCTTCAACTTATAAACGTAGACCAAGATCTCCGCAATCGCAGCATAGAGTTCCTCTGGAATCTCGTCACCGATATCCAGTTCGATCAACGTCCATGCCAGAGGAACGTTTTCAATGATAGGAGTGCCGAAATCCTCGGCGAACTCCCTGATCGTCTGCGCGAAAAGTCGTTGTCCCTTCGCCATCACCTGTGGTGCCGCCATATCGGAGTCATCATATTTGATCGCTATGGCGAGCTCGGTTGGATTCGTGATCACCGCATCAGCAGATTTTACAGCTTGTCGTGTATCGCTCATGGCGAGCTCCTGATGGAGCTGTCGCCTTGCGCTTTTTATAAGTGGATCCCCCTCATCCTGTTTATACTCTCTCTTGACCTCCTCCTTCGTCATCCGCATCTGCTTCTTGTAGTGCCATCGTTGAACGAAGAGATCGATGATGGCTATCATGATGAAGACGATGAACACCTTAACCAAAAACTCTACGAGCAGCTGCCCTGCGAGCGCACCGGATTGATCGGGCGTGCCCTTCACGGTGAGCACCACCTCTCGGAGCCTGTCGGTCACAACCAGATAAGCCAAAAGGAAGATGAGGCTCATCTTGGCAATATTTTTCAAGAGTTCAACGAGCGTTGTGATCTTGAACATATTCTTGAGATTTTCTATCGCGTTGATCCTCTTCATCTGAGGCTTCATAGGTTCGCCAGTGAAGATCGGACCAACTTGGAAGAAGCCGACCGCTATGGCGATCGTAATCATCACCAAGCCGAACGGGATGACGATACTCACGTACGTCATAAAATTGCTCTGCCCCTGCAAAAAGAGCGTCTCGATACTTAGATCGGGCCTTGATATTAAATTAAAATTTGACGTCAGAACCCCGCGCAGCTTCTCACCGATATAGCCCTTCATAAATAGTATCGTTATGAAAGCCGATATAAGGATGACTATCGTGTTGAGATCGCGGGATTTTGCGACTTGACCCTTCTTTCGCGCATCCCGCAATCGCTTCGGCGTAGCCTCCTCGGTTTTCTCCTGGCTGCTGGATTCCGCCATTTATCGCTCCTGTAGATGTTATCGGTTGGGAAGGTACCAGAAATTGCTAACTTCAGCAAGCAAAGCGGGAAAGGCCAGCAACGCCAGCAAGGTAAATCAAAAAACCTTACTTGCCTTACTTGCCTTGCTTGCCTTGCTTGCTTTTCCTGTAAAATACCGCTATCTTAGCTTGATATGGCTCAGGAAAAGCAACCTAGACAAGTAGGTCAGTATTACCTCATGGAGAAGATCGCCCAGGGCGGCATGGCCGAGATCTTCAAGGGGCTCTCCTACGATGTTCACGGCATAAAGAAGACCGTCTGTATCAAGAAGATCCTTCCGCACATAGCGGCGAGTGAGGAGTTCATCGACTCCCTGATAGACGAGGCGAAGATCGCGGTAAAACTCGTTCATGGAAATATCGCCCAGACCTATGACCTGGGAAAGGTCGGCGAAGATTATTTCATGGTTATGGAGTACGTCGATGGCAAATCGCTCTCCCAGATCCACAAACGATGTCTCGCCAAGAAAGAGCTCATCCCAATACATTACCTCGTCCACTTCATATCGGAGACTTTGAATGGACTCGATTATATCCACAGGAGGACCGATGACCACGGCCTCCCCCTTCACATAGTACATCGCGACATCAGCCCACAAAACATAATGGTGTCCTATTCAGGCACCGTTAAGATAATCGACTTTGGAATCGCGAAAACCGGTTTCAAAATTGGATCTACGGATTCCGGTATACTCAAGGGCAAATTCGCGTACATGTCGCCTGAACAGGCCCTCGGAGAAATGATCGATCACCGTTCCGACATCTTCTCTGCAGGCATAATCCTTCATGAGACGTTGACGGGAAAACGTCTCTTTAAGGCAGCCGACAGCAGGGAGACGATTAGGAACGTGAGGAAGGCCAAAATCATCCCTCCTTCGGTGATGAGAAGCGATCTCCCCGATGAACTCGATCGTATCGTCCTCAAGGCGCTCTCCAAGGACAGAAGACATAGGTACAAACAGGCATCGGAGATGC
>CAYWIG010000036.1:0-10120 GCA_964458295.1 uncultured Myxococcales bacterium | reverse complement strand
AAATAGGTTACGTCACCATTACCGCTAAACGATACGGGCCTCGTTACCGTTAAACTTAACCAGAGCCTCGAATAACCCGTGTTGACGACTATGTCAAAATGCTTGATCATGCGCGCCATGGTTCAACGGGTAGCCCTAACAAAACAACCTGATTACGATATCGACTCGCTCGAAAGATCGATAAGGCGTTCAATAGATCTATGTGGCTTCGATCTCAATTCGGTACAGGACAAAAGGGTTCTGTTAAAGCCAAACATGCTCGGGGGCTACCCCCCATCGAGGGGCATTACAACGAATCCGGACTTCATCTTCGCTACAGCAAAGATCTTCAAGGAGGCTGGAGCTGATGTGGTAGTCGGCGACAGCACGAACGGCGTTCACATGCCAGAGAAGGCGCTCCAGATAACAGGCATTATGGATGCGATCGAAAGGGCCGGGGTTCAATCGATCTCGTTTGAGGCCTCAGGCTCCGAAAACAGGAATGGATTAATGATATCGAAGGCCCCGCTGGATGCCGATTTCGTAATAAACCTTCCAAAATTCAAAACACACAGCTTAACGGTCTTAACCGTCGCTGTTAAGAATTTGTACGGCTGTGTAAATGGAATGCAAAAGGCCGATCTTCACAGGAGACATTCTGACATAAAGGATTTTTCGAAGACGGTGGTCAGGATAGCCGAATCTGTACGTCCCAATCTGAACATCGTGGATGCGATAACCGCCATGGAGGGAAACGGCCCGGCCAGTGGAAAGTTGAAAGATCTAGGATGTATAATCGCTGGCAGGAATATGCATTCAGTGGATGCCGCCTGCTGTAGGATTATAAAGCTCGATCCCCTGAAGGTCGACACTCTCCTAGCCGCGAAAAATCTGAACCATTGGAACGATGAAGAGGGTATCGAGATCGTCGGAGATCCTGTCGATGAATTTCTTCAGGACAATTTCGAGCTGCCATCGACATATCTGAAGGGACACAGGGATCGTTGGTTCTTCAACTTCATCATGAAGAGGATATGGCAGAACGTATCGGCAAAACCGCATATCGATGAAAGCAAATGTATTAAATGCTATCTGTGCGCTAAGGCTTGTCCAGTAAAGGCCATACCGTACGACGACGGCGATTACCCAAAGGTGAACAAATCGGAATGTATCCAATGCTTCTGCTGTCACGAAGTTTGCCCGCATAAAGCGATAGAAATCAAACAATCGCTGCTCGTAAGAATCGATAGATTCTTCGCGGAGAGGAGAAGAAAGGGAGAGGAGGATTTATGATTCCACCGATTCTCGGTGTAATTGGAACTGCCGATGCATCCCCAAACGAATACGCGACGGCCAGGGAGGTCGGTGCACTCGCTGCCAAGAAGGGCTGGACGCTCGTGTGCGGCGGACTTACAGGTGTTATGGAGGCTGCATCGAGAGGTGCAAACGAATCCAACGGGACGATCGTAGGTATATTGCCTGGACCATCAAGAAACGATGCCAATAAGTTCGTCACCATTCCCATATCGACCAATATGGGACATGCGAGAAATATCGTAATAGCCCACACCGCGGATGTACTAATTGCAGTCGGTGGTTCCACAGGAACGTTATCCGAAATTGCAATCGCAAGAAAGCTGGGAAAGCCGGTATTTTCAATTGGAAGTTGGGAGATAGCCGAAACCGTCCCGGTTGCCAATGCAACGACCGCGATTGAAGCATGCCAGCAACATCTTGATCGTATTTATAGTGCCTAAGTATCTAGGTGTCTAAGTTGTCCAATATATGAATATTTGGAAATTTAAGAACTTAGGCTCTTAGGTGCTTAAACACCTAGACACTTATATACCCAGACACCTAAGCACTAAAAATTGACTTCGCCCTATCAAATTGCTACCAAATTTATCAATGCTCTCACTCCTCCCCCACAACTGGGATAGCTTTATTTATCAATTTGTTGTGGGTGGGATTATCTTCACAATAGGAATCGTCTTCCCCATCGTTCGGGGAGATGTAAAGTGGTCAAGATCCGGCGATCGCAAAACCCTCATTACAATCCTAGCTGGTGTAACCGCATTCTTAATTTTTTTCCTCGCTTGGCAGATCTACGCCATCCGAGGGGGATGAGACTTAAATGGAAGCTAGCACCATAGTCGGCACAAAATTGGATTACGCTATAATAATATTCTATTTTATAGCTATCTTCGGATTCGGCGCATTTTTCGCTCGCTTCACCAGGTCCACAAAGGATTTTTTCTTCGGCAATCACAGATTCTCATGGTGGCTGATTGCATTCTCCTGCATCGCAACGACCGTTGGCTCATATAGTTTCGTAAAGTATTCCGCTGCCGGATATAATTACGGCCTATCATCGTCGATGACCTATCTAAATGATTGGCCTGTGATGGGATTATTTCTCCTATCTTGGTTTCCGATCATCTATTTCTCAAAAGTCTCCTCGATACCGGAATACTTTCAGCGCCGATTCGACACGAAGACGAGGCTGATGGCCATCCTCATCCTGATGGTCTACATGATAGGATACATCGGTATCAATCTATACACGATGGGGGTGGCATTAAATGCCCTTCTAGGGACTAACGTGTTCTGGTCGGCGGCCGTAGTCGCGATAGTCTGTGCATTATATGTAACCGCTGGAGGTCAAACCTCTGTGATAATGACCGATCTCCTTCAGGGAATTCTTCTGCTCGTTGCTGGCTTTGCCTTGTTTGGACTAGGCCTTATCGCATTAGGGGGGTGGGATAATTTTTGGACTCTTCTTCCAGAATCGTGGAGGCTTCCCTTCGCGAAGTTCAACGAGCCACATCAATTCAACTTCGCAGGAATATTCTGGCAGGATGGTGCAGCGAACACGATCGCATTTTGGTTCATGAACCAGGGATTGATACTTAGGTTTCTATCCTTAAAGAGTGTTAAGGATGGAAGAAAGGCCCTGTTATTCATCCTCTTCATCCTCATGCCGCTTGCTGCTATCGCGGCAGCGAATGCGGGTTGGCTTGGGAAGGCATTCGTTGAAGCCGGCCTGTTACCAAAGAGTACGCTCGCAAATCACATCTTCGTAAAGGTGGCAGATAAGATATGTGTACCCGGCGTATTTGGGTTGATCATGGCAGCACTTGTAGCGGCTCTGATGTCGACGATCGATACTTTAATCAACGCCGTTTCTGTAGTATTCGTAAACGATCTCTACAAACCGTATATCGTTAAGGGAAGGGGTGATAGGCATTATCTCACGGCTGCTAGGGCAGCGTCACTTACAGCCGGCGCAATTGGAATCTGCCTCGTTCCGCTCTTCGCATCATTTAGATCGATATATGTCGCGCACGGTGCATTCCTCGCCGTGGTTACCCCTCCTATGGCGGTTGCGATCGTGCTCGGCGCATTTTGGCGGAGGTATACAACAGCTGCCGCATTTTGGACATTACTGGGTGGCTCGATAGCAATAGCGATATCGATCTGGTATCCATCGGTAATAGCGCCGATAGCACATGGCATAGATCCCGCCGGTGGATTCAAATACATGCGAGCGCTTTACGGCCTCATCTGTGCAGGAGCTATAGGAATCGCTGTATCGTATTTCACAAAACCAAAACCGCTCAGGGACATCAAGGGTCTCGTCGTAGGTACACTCGAATCCGCAAAGGAAAAGTTCAAGGGCGGAAAGGTGAACTATAATCCGGGCCGCCCGATCACTGGAACCTTGGAGTTGGTCGATGGAAAGAGGATGTTAAAGCTCCATAAGAGTGCGCTCTCACAGTTAAGCGCCAAGGCGGGGGACATGCTATATCTCTCGGATGCCAGAAGGTGGCTCGGCGGACTGCGATCGGTACACGCGCTCGCCGCCGCACCGCATTCAAAATCATCGGACGTCATACTGGTGAGCAAAGATCTCGTAGCCGAAGGTGAACTGCTTATCGGAAGAAAACACAGGGTCGAGTTGATTATGTAGAAAGGACGTTTGAATATCCGGTGATCCGGAAAACCGGGTATCCGGAACCGTCATGAAAAATATAAGAAACATAATATCCATAGTTATAATATCCATTCTCGCCCTCTCTTACAGCACGGCCCTAGCGAAGAAAAAATTAAACTGGTCGCTCTGCGAAAAATCCAAGATAGAATTCGACGATGGCGATTCGTTCTTCTGCGGCGATGAGGACATAAGGATTTTGGGAATCGATACTCCCGAAATAATCCACAAGGAGCATGGCATATTCATCGATCAGCCTTATGGTAGGGGTGCGAAAAAACTTACCGATAAACTTCTCAAAGATGCGAAGCGCGTCGTATTGGTACGCTATAGAAAAGGCGGCTACGGAAGAACACTAGCTCACGTTTTGGTAGATGGTGAACTACTCGCACTACAACTCATAAGGGCTGGCCTTGCATACGAAACGATTAGCCGATATGGCGACAATGGAATGCCCGAATTCGCACTAGAAATCACCGAGGCTTCCAAGACATCGCCAAAACCGAAGTTCCAAAATCCATATCTTTGGCGGAAGAAAAACCAGAAGAGAAAAAAATAAAGAGGTCGGATGTTCTAAAAACATCCGACCTCTTCTCTATACTCAGCTATAATTCTAAATCAGGGACATTCACTCTCTTCCATGTATTGACATATGGGCTCAGAATCGTCTGCCTCGCAAGCGTTACATAGGCATAACCCACAAGCCTGAGATGAGGGTGGACCATCACATTCAAAATCAGCGCAATCTGTTGTGCAGGAATCCGGTATCGGACAGCTGCCGCCGCCACTCCCTCCGTCGTAAGCCGAAAGTGTACATTCCACGCTGTTCAACTCCTCATTTCCAGCTACAGTCGTTATCTCACCAGTGCAGACGAGGTCGCCTTCATTTGGCCCTGTCGTAGTTCCACTACTATCGACATCCACAAATGCGATATAGTATAGACTCCCAACTTTCGTAGGAATAATACAGGATCCGCTGCCGCCACTTATTGTTCCAGAAGTACCACCAGCATCTGGACCGACTCCTTGCGATTTTGATAATGATGTCGATATAGATTGCGATCCTGAAGATCCTGAAGATGTAATATCGTAAGTAAACAATCCACAATATAGCGTTTTGCCATCATTGTCACCTGCTCCGGTTGCTGTCAAAAGTAACTCAGCTCCGACGCTTACATCAAGCTCCGCTCCACTAACAGGATATAGGATAAATTCCGGCGAACCGCTCTGCCCCATGGTGATGTTGAACTTAAAGACTGGACCCTCCGTACCTGTTATAAACGGAATGGTTGGTGGGTGGCTCGCATCACCAGGGCAATCGTCGCTGCCCCTCATATACATTGCGCTCGCATCCATACCTTCACCCTCAAGGGTGGCCTTAGCATCACACACTTCTTCTCCGGTGGAAGTGAATACTATCGCGGAGACGTTTGCTCTGGCACATGGATAGGAGGTGTTCTTTTGAAGCGACCCCATCGTAACACCATCCACACTGGAAATATCCGCACCCCCGCCAAGATCCATCGCATCGATCTGAATGCCACTCTCCGCAGAAAATACGCTGTCCCAGGTCGCACCAAGATCCGAAGTTACATCGAGACTATCAAAACACATAATAAGCGATGCCGGCGCTTCATCCATCTGACTTGTCGTGCATGCCGTGGCTGGAGTCTCCACAGTGCACACGGTGGGAGCGGTAGCAGCCAAAGCGGGAAGGGCTACAAATGTAAGTAAAAATGTAACAATCAAATATCTCTTCATAATCGTCTCCCCCTATAGGTTATACTGGCTTTCGGCCGATATCGTTATAGTTGGTGTGACCGTATCACCCGAACTACTCCCCGAACTTCCCCCTCCACACTTCATGAATAGCACTGGCAGCAGCAGAAGCGCCGCCAAAACCAACCCCCTAAATAAGACTTTCTTCATACACCCTCCCCTCCTTTTCGTTATCAGCTATTTACGAAATTATAACATATCAGAAAATGTAGGACAAAACATCGAAAAAGGTGGGGACAGAAGACATCAGCTAGCGGTCAACTTATGAAGTGCCTCGCGATACTTTTCCGCCGTTTTTTCAATAATTTCGGGAGGAAGCTCGGGCGCAGGGGGATTTTTATCCCATCCTGACTCGCTCAGCCAATCGCGAACGAACTGCTTATCGAATGATGGTTGTGCGTGGCCGGCTTCATAGCCATCCAAAGGCCAGAAGCGCGAGGAGTCGGGCGTTAGTATCTCATCTATTATTATAAGCTCGTTATTCAACATGCCAAATTCGAATTTCGTATCGGCTATAATGATACCCTTTTCCAAAGCATATTTCGCAGACTCATCGTAAATCCCGATGGACAAATTCCTTACCCTCTCAGAAAGATCCTTCCCTATCTGACCGACCATCTTATCGAACGATATATTCTCGTCGTGATCTCCAATTTCAGCCTTCGTTGACGGTGTGAAAATTGTTTCCGGAAGTTTTGACGATTCCTTAAGTGTGGTTGGCAGCTTGATACCACATACGGATCCATTTCTCTGATAATCCTTCCATCCGCTGCCGGAGAGGTACCCTCTAACGATCGCTTCCACGGGAAGGGGGTCGGCTTTCTTAACGATCATCGAACGTGATTCGAGATCGCCCGCCATCGTTTGATCCGATATTACATCGGAGAGCTTCGTGTTGCTCAGATGATTAGGAACTAAGCTTTCAGTCCTCTTAAACCAGAACTTCGCCATTTGGGTTAAAACCTCGCCCTTGCCCGGAATCGGATTCGGAAGGATAACATCAAAAGCAGATATACGATCCGTTGTAACGATGAGGAGTTCATCGCCAAGATCGTAGATATCGCGAACCTTACCCCTGGCTTTGAGTTTTAGACCTGGAATGTTGGTTTCCGAAATGGCGTAGTTCATATTATCCTCCCATTTAATTACAACATATCGGCCACCCCACCTCTCAAGAGCGGGATGACCGATATTCTTCATTCATTTTACTACGCGTTATGTGCATTCACATGCACTATCGCCTTCAGTGAGATTGCATGTGTAGGTCTCCCCGCCACACGTCCCTGAAAAACTTCCGGAACAGTCCGCGCTTGAAACACCACTTGATGTTACGTCAGTGCATTCACCAAACTGAGTCATCGTACCGTTGACGGTGAAGTCCTCGCCGGAGAAGGTTATGGTGAGGGTTCCAGTATAGACGAGACCATCTGCTGTGGTGCAATCATTCAACGTGAGGGCGACTTCCTCATCGGTGGTGGCTACTGTAGCGGTTCCGCCACCCGAACAATCGCACGTCGTTGCCGTTCCAGCCCAACAGGCCGCCATATCAGAGCCGTCTATAGCCTCATCGACAAAACCTTGAATCGCATCCTCCGCCTCCGTCTTAGCTGTGGAACTGCCACCACCTCCACCACCGCCTCCACCACTATCATCAGAAGAGGAGCTTCCACATGCAGCCACTCCAAAAATCAAACAGACAACAAACATCCCAACTATAAACTTCTGTATCTTCATAACTACCTCCCCTTTTCGCCGTAAGATGCCACAACGGATGTCGCAATACCACCTCTAATGTTGAAGCTACCTACGACCTCGATCCATCTTGGCGATATCGCACCAACAATATCATCCAATACCTTGTTCGTCACAGCCTCATGAAAGGCACCCTCGTCGCGATAACTCCAGAGATATAGCTTGAGCGATTTTAGTTCGACACAAAGCTTGTCCGGTATATATTTTATCTCGATATGTGCGAAGTCCGGCTGTCCGGTCATAGGACATAGACACGTAAACTCAGGACAGTCGAAGTGAATTTCGTAGTCTCTGTCGGATTTAGGATTATCAAAGGTTTTCAATTCTTTTGAAGGTTTTGTGGTCATTCGTGAATCCCCTTATACTCCACCTTATTCAGCCATTTCAATCTGCCTCGCCTTGATCCCAGCTTCGCGAAGCAACTTCAAGGGCAGATCCTCAATCGAATATGCCTTGCTGTACACGACCTCGGCTATGCCAGAATTTATAATCATCTTCGTGCAGATGAGACACGGGGAATACGTCGTATAGATAGTGGAATCCTTTATTGAAACACCGTGATATGCTGCTTGAACGATCGCGTTCTCCTCCGCATGCGAACACAGGCACTCCTCCAAACCTTCACCTGAATGCCCAAAGTGATTGCACCTCTGGCAGCCACCCTCATTGCAGTTCGTGATACTCCTGGGTGTTCCGTTGTATCCGGTAGATATCACCCTCCTATCCTTCACAATTACGGCTGCGACCTTTCTCTTGATGCAGTTGCCGCGAAGAGCCACAACTCTCGCTATATTCATGAAATACTCATCCCAGTCCGGTCTGGCTTGATCGGCGGCCATCGCTTGAACCACCTGTCTTATCTGTTCGTGAAGCTCCTCCACCGTGCCGTTGTTATAGACAACTGCATCGGACATCTCCGCTGTTCGATCCATCTGCTGCGTCGTGGGATCCGAGGTTTTAGCCTCCCTCTTCTCCACATCCAGAAACTCTTCGTAGGTTTTTGGATCCCCCTCCCTATCCCTCGCGAGCGTCCTCTTGAATCTCGTCTCAGGATCCGCTTCGATCGATAGGAGATGAAAGTCCTTTCTTCTTCGAAGCACTTCGACCTCAAATGGATTCCTTATCGAATCGACGACTGCATGGGCATCGATCCTTACCTTCTGGAGGATCTTCTCCGCGAGCACCCCAGCGCCATGATCCTTCCGAAGCTCATTTCCAATGGCGATCAAGTTTTCGCGGCTCGTTTCATCTTTTCGGTTTAAAAGCTCATCACGCAAGACATCGGAGAGTGAAAAATATTCATAACCGCTCTCGACGAGAAAACGTGCAACTTCGCCCTTGCCTGACCCATTCTTTCCAGTTATCCCTATAATCATGTCTGGCGCGATGTATCACAAATCACATACGGCACGCAATCTGTTTTATATTTCAGATGACAAGCGCAACTTCTTGACATTAAAGGGAATAATCATAAAATCAGCATTCCGATGATACATGTCGAACATCTTCGAAAAAGTTTCGGAAGCATACACGCTGTCGATGATGTCTCCTTTGAGGTGACCCGCGGTGAAGTTGTAGGCCTTCTGGGTCCAAACGGAGCCGGTAAAACCACAACTATGCGCGTCATAACAGGCTATCTCTCCGCTGATGACGGTCTGGTCTCTGTGGATGGAATCCCTGTCGCAGACGATGGGATGGAGACGCGTCAGAGGATCGGTTATCTTCCGGAGAATGCTCCGCTCTATCCCGACATGGAGGTATGCGAATTTCTATCGTACATAGCACGACTTCGAAGCGTTCTCCCCGAAGAGATCGATAAACGAATCTCCGAGATGATCGATACATGTGGACTCAGGGATGTGACAGGAAGACAGACTGGAAAGCTCTCAAAGGGCTACAGGCAACGGGTTGGGCTTGCCGCTGCGATGATTCATAAGCCACCGATCCTAATACTCGATGAGCCGACCTCCGGCTTAGATCCCAACCAAATCTTCGAAATCAGGGAACTCATCAAGAATATCGGACGCGAGAGGACTGTGATTCTTTCGACCCATATAATGCAGGAGGTGGAGGCGACCTGTTCCAGGGCGCTCATCATAAGCTCCGGCAAGCTCGTGGCGCACGGCACGATAGACGAACTTCTAAACAGGAGTGGCGCCCACATAAACTATACGGTATCGGTAAAGGCTACAAGAAAGCAGATCGAAGAAAAGGTCGGGCTTTTGAAAAATATAGATCTTGGTGAATGGCTCACAGATGAGTTTTCGGAAAACCAACGCTTTACTCTGAGGTGCTCCGACAGGACGGATCATTCCGAGGATATATTCAACTGGGCGGTAGAGGGCTCATTCGTGTTGACCGAGCTTATGCACGAAACGGCATCTCTGGAGAATGTATTTAGGGAGCTGACAACTAATTAAGAGCCAACAATGAAGGATTAAGAGTTTAATTAAAAGTTAAGAATTGTCTTTGTGCGATAACAAGTACATCAACTCTTAATTCTTAACTCTCAATTCTTAGTTTGATATGAAAAACAATATACTCACAATAGCCAAACGCGAATACAAGGCTTACTTCTTAAGACCGAACGCCTACGTCTACCTCATCACATAATTGGTA
>CAYWIG010000035.1:0-10162 GCA_964458295.1 uncultured Myxococcales bacterium | reverse complement strand
ATAATGAGTTAGCGGCTATGAGAAGGAGGGGTGAAAAGGATGTTCCTGCACCTTCCAGCTTCTATCTCAAAATTAGGACTTCACATTCGCGCTCAGGTAAAAAACGCGTCCTTCTTCATCTGGATAGAATAAAGAAGTATTTTGGAGAACGTCTGCGTCTAAAGAGGATTCCCGGTTTTTCATTGGTAACGACGATGGCTGCGGAGGGTTTAGAGGATGCCTACGGAAAGAAATTGAATCGTGGCAGGTTGCATGGAATTTTCAACGCCATCTACGATAGCGATGATATTCCCAATGAGGAGAAGGCTAAATTCATACGCAGTTTTCGTTCAACTGCCGGAGGGGCTTCCTTCAAGCGTCCGAATCCGGGTCAGATGGCTCTCAATCTGAAAGAGCTGAAGAAGAGTAAATGGGGTGAATATTTTCGACTGAAACGTCTCGACGGTTCCTTCACGAGGAGGATGCTCATTGATCTGGGTGTTTCAGGCGGCATATTGAGCCTTATAGATTCCTTTATTGAGAGACATACCACATCACCTGCCCAGGCATCTGATGATGTGCCCCTTACCGAGAGGGCCGAACACTATAGTAGGCGTATCAGGGGAGGATCTGGGAGAGAGGAAAAATTATATTATCTAGAAAGACTCAGAAATAATTTTGATGATCAGCTTCCAAAAGATATCTTGGATGAGATTACGAGGGTGCTTGGGGCACCTGCCGACAGAAACGTCGCACTTGCAAGCCTTGACGGATATATGGCGAAGGTGATGAGAAGGTATAATTCCGTCGATGCTGATCTCAGAAGGGGATGGGACAAACTTCGCACGGAGGCGGAGAGGGAGGTCGAGCGCTGTAGGGGGGATGACGGTATGAGTTTGGCAAATGCCAGAAGAAAGATACATGCGTTCTCGGAAGCGATTCGATTGGGCATTCTTTTTATGGCGGTAAAAAATAGATTCGACGGGCTGTATACACGTTTTGATCAATTGGATGATAGCCTACAGAAGCCATGGCAGAGAGAAGTTCTCAACGTGATGGACGCCTTCGATAGGTACAGGGGAGCTCCAGATTCGGATGTGACCGCGCTGGTAGCCAGTATCGATAAGCTCGAGGAGACTATCGGGCGTTTGGAGCAGACGCAGGCCTTGCTAAATGCAGCCAGGATAAAAAAGGATGATCCGGATGAGGGTGGTGGTGGTGGCTCGGGTTCATCGACGCCTCCCGAGGATGGAGGGCCTTCAACACCTCCTGTGACAGATTCCGGTGGGTCAAAAACTGCTGGTGTGGAGGGTGATCCTATTAGCCTCGCGCCGTATGGTTTCGCGATTCCAACACAGGACGGCATAGGCACCGATGGAGCTGCTATGCCGTCAGGTTTTGTCATGGATGGAGTTCCAGCACATATTCAAAGAGCGCTCGATGGTGGTATGGTCGTTGGATCAGATGGTGGATCATACGTACCTCCCCAGTTTGTCAGTCCTATCGTTCAACCAGCTCATAGCTTAGTGGGATCCGGAATGATGATCGTCACGGATGGCGCTGCAGCTCCAATCATGTTGCCCGTCGGTTCGACGTGGAGTCCTGCTATGATGATGAATGTGGGTGGCGCGATGGCGGTGAATCCTGTGTTATCCGGACAGGCCCACATGGTGAGGATGCCGACACCGAGCGCGTTTGTGATGTAATCTTGAAGGACTACGTCAAATTCCAAATTTCAAATACCAAATAACAAATAAATCTCAAATTCCAATTACCAAAAAACAAAGCTCATTGTAGACTTTTCGTTTCGGTCATTGAGATTTGGAGCTTGGAATTTATTTGGAATTTGAAGTTTGGGATTTGGTGCTTCAAACTGATTCCCCCTTGAGTCTTTTTGGAATCGACGTATGATCCTTCAGTATGGATGATCGCTCAAAATATAGCCGCAATATCTGGAAGATCTATCTCTACACCTTCCTCCGGTGGATGCACTTCATAGCGGGTGTGCTCGTTCCGTTCTTCCTCGTATGGGGCGGAATAAGCTTTACCGAGGTGATGATACTTCAGGCCGTCTTCTATATTTCGATAGTTCTACTCGAGATTCCAACGGGTGCCGTAGCCGACTTTCTTGGAAGAAGGGTATCGCTCATTATGGCGGCACTTGTGGGAATTGTAGCACCTCTTGTATATGCGTGGACACCCAACTTCTACATGTTCATCCTGGGCGAAGTTCTTTGGGCGCTCGGAGAGACCTTAACCTCCGGCGCAAATGAAGCGCTGATGTATGACAGCCTGAAGAAGCTCGGCAGAGAATCCGATTCCAAAAAATATTTTTCGCGATTCAATACCTATATGATGGTCGCGATAATGATTAGCGCCCCGATCGGTAGCGTGATAGCAAAATACCTGGGACTCAGATACACGATGCTGCTGATGGTCGTGCCCTTTGTCATATCATTCGTCGTTTCGTTTACATTCAAAGAGCCTGTGGTGACGGAGAGGATTAAACGCGAGAACTACATCGGTACGCTTGTAAGGGGTGTGAAATATTTTAAAGGTCATAGGATCATAAGGATTCTCACATTCGACAGGGTGTCGATCGCCTCACTCGTCTTCTTTATCATCTGGTCGAACCAGCTCCTCTTAAAGGAGCTTGGCGTTCCAATAGTCTATTTCGGTATAGTGTTTTCACTCATGGCCGCAGCTCAGATTCCTTTCATTGGTAATTTGGAATTCTTGGAAAAGATATTCGGTTCAAAGAAGAGATATCTCTTCGTGAGTGCAATCATATCAGCGGTAGGTTTTTTTCTGCTGGCTTTCGTTAGAAATGCTCCGGTCGCTATCGCAATAATAATCATCATGTCAGGATGCGGACTGTCGAGAACGGTCCTCTTTCAGAACTATACGAATAAATATATCGAATCGCAGAGCAGGGCGACCGTGATATCCACAGTTTCGATGCTGGATCGCCTCATCAAGGCGGCTATCTATCCGTTGCTCGGCTGGCTTGCGGAGTACTCCTTGAGTTCTGCATTTATTATAGTAGGAATAGCGATAATGACCTGCGCTTTGTTTTCCAAGGTTGAGGAGGACCATCTCATAGATGAGGATGTGGTGTCATAGATTGTCGGAGGTCGAACATGTCTAATAGAACCATCGTCGTTCTGTTGCTTGTGGGTATCGTCTGCTTTTCAGCCAATCTTGGAATCTGTAGCAAACCTCCAAAATGCATAAAGAAGATGTATATCGCACGATCCAGCGATCCCTTCGATAACTTCTACAGCGGTTATTTTAATAGGGATGGCGTCTTAAAAGCTGGAAAGATAAATAAAAAAATCAGACCCGAAATATTTGGAAAGTTTAAGTGGAATGGAATATGGCTCGCGGGGGCTGCGTCAAAAAATGGCCCAGTTGTCGTCAATGGGGATATATTTTCAAATCTCAAATTGACTACCGCCACAACCAAAAACAGTGATAGAATCACAATTGGGAATGTGAATATCAAATGGCTCAAGAAAATATCGCCCTGGGATGTCGTGAAATTCATCCTCGAGACACAGATCGTTGAGACCTCATGGCATCTGGGCGCGGACCTATGTGTGGTGAAGGAGGATAGGGTAGGCGATGGAACGATTTATCGCTTTGAAGGTAGTCACAGATATTGTACCAACGAATGTGTAAGTGAGGATCTCAAATTCGACATCGGCATAAACACCAGGACTGGTGAGGTTTATTTACAAGGGAAATGGTGATGTGTATATGGATGTGATCAACAATCATCAAAAAACCGTAGTCATCGTTGATGCTGTAGCGGCGGGTTTGACCCTTAGAGACGAGGCAAAACGTCAAGGTTACCGAGTGGTTGGCTATCAATCTCAACCGCTTTCATATTTCGATGAGCTATCTCCATCATATCGCCCTCCATATCTCAAAGATCCTACCTTCTACGACGAAATCGTTATCGAAAGCGATCTCGACAGGGGGGTAGAGATTTTGAAGGAAATGGACGTGAATATAAGTGGTGTGATATCCGGTTCTGAGCTCGGCGTAACCCCATCGGACATTCTTGCATATCAACTTGGTCTTCGCTGTAACGATCCTAAGCTCATTTCGGCGCGTAGAAACAAAGTTGATATGAAGAAGGCTGTTGAGGAGACAGGTCTTCGCGTAGCAAGGCATCGCGACCTAAGGTCTCGAAAGGACTTGGATGATTTTGTAAAAGAGGTTTCGTTGCCAATTGTCTTAAAGCCTCCAACCGGTGTCGGTATGTATAATATATCATTTTGTCATACGATCGATGAGGCCTATATAGGATTCGATAAGATAATTCACCAAGCCGACTCATTGGGTTCCGTATGCGATCATGTGAATGCGGAAGAGTACATTTCCGGAATAGAGTATGCGGCCGATACATTTTCCAATGACGGTGACATATTCGTTACCGACCTGTGGCGCTACAACAGGAAAGATACATCCGTTGCGAGAAACCAATATCGTGATATCTATATGATACCTATCGACGATCCTAAATATGACGAACTTAAGGAATATGCTGTTAATCTCTGTGGGGCACTCGGCATTCGATACGGTGCGGCGCACCCGGAATTGAAAGTTGACGACAGGGGGCCCGTGATGATTGAGGTAGGATGCAGACTTGCGGGATGTCATATGCCGCAGCTGTGTCGCGATCTTTCAAATTTTGACCCCGTATCCTCTATGGTTAAATCCTTCTGCGGTGCCCCCGTGCTAGTCGAGAAGCCGATAAGGTATAATGGGTATGCATGGATCGTATTTTGTTCCACCGAAAAAAGGGGTAAGATTGAATCTTTTGTGGGATTGGAGGAGATTGAGAATCTAGAATCATATCATGAACATTTCTTAACATATGAGGTCGGCGATAGCGTTTCTCCAACGACGGATCTCTGGAACAATCCCTTCTACGTATGGCTCGTCCATAAAGACAGGGATCTTCTAAAAAGAGATTCAGAGGCTGTCCATAGTCTTTTCGATATAAGAACAGGATGATGGGAGGTTGCTATGAATGGAATTGAATATTTTAGGTCACGCACATGTATAAAGATAACTATATCTCTGATCTGTACAGCGATCTTTTTTGCCTTTCTAGTTATTGATCCTGTTTATTCTTCCGATCACGGTTTACCTGACCGGTCGATCTTGATAGCTACAAAGGAATACGTCGATGCACATAGCGCGCCTGGTATGAAGTACAAGCTCAATATAACAAAGAGGGTGGGAGGCTGGGCTATGGTTGAGGTGATACCGCTTGTGGACGCTGAGGGAGCTGGCGTGTTGCTCGAAAAGGTCAAAGGTAAATGGGTGGTTCGTGAATTGGGAACGGTATTCGAAAGTTGGAGGACGAAGGCCCCTAAAGAGTTGTTTGATTTTTCCAAATAAGCTGGTAAAAGGCATCCTCCAATTTATTTTCTTACAGAGAGGTTAGGGTTAGATGAAGGTCGGGTATCCCTGTATCAATAGATCACTAGGCTGTGCTCCGAATAAGACGTTTCGTCTCGCCTCCTATTCGAAAGAGAAGTTGATATCTACGATCGAGATGAATCTCGAGGCGCTCGAGATGATGATTGAATTTAATATTGAAACGGGCCTTCTTTTCATGAGGATTACTTCACACCTGATACCCTTCGCTACCCATCCTGTGTGCAGATACGATTGGAGAAAACATTTTAAGACCGATTTTAAGAGGATAGGGCGGACGATCAAGAAAGCGAAGATGCGGATATCTATGCATCCCGACCAGTTTACCCTGATAAATTCGAAGGACATTCACGTATATAAGCGGGCTGTAAGGGAGTTGGAATATCATGCCGATATATTGGACCTTTTTGGATTGAGTCGAGATGCAAGAATTCAGATACACGTCGGTGGCGTCTACGATGACAAGCTCTCCAGTATGAAGAGGTTTATCGCTAGGTATAGAAGGCTTCCCAAAAAAGTGAGAAACAGGCTGGTCATCGAGAACGATGAAAGGCTCTATTCATTGTTCGATTGCCTGGTAATAAGCAGGGCCGCCGGGATTCCGGTTTTATTCGATACCCTTCACCATTCCATATTGAATAACGAGGAAAGTTTCCACGAGGCTATAAGGAGCGCTGGTAGGACTTGGAAGAAATCGGATGGGTTGCCTATGGTGGACTACAGTTCACAAAGACCGGGTGGTCGAGTCGGTTCGCACGTGGAAAGTATAGATATCGATGATTTTAAAGAATTTCTGAACGCGGTTGAGGGTATCGACTTTGACTTGATGCTCGAGATCAAGGATAAGGAGGAGAGCGCTTTAAAGGCATTGCAAGTTGTGAAGCGCCACTTTAAAGTTCTACAAAGATGAATTGTATTCATCTAGCAATGCGCACAATCCATCATCCTTGAGGTTGCACTTAATATCACTCTTAACAACAGCAATGGCAGCACGCTTGGCCCTTCTGGCCACGTCATTTTCATTTCCAGGTCTATATTCTATGACCGGTTCTCCGTACCTTCCTACCCTGACGCTCGCAACGAGGTCAGCTGGATTACTTCTGCGAGGATCTTCAGCTGGCGTGTAGGGAATGACCTTAATATCATCTCTGGTGGTGTCCGGACGCGATATCCTAATGCTTGGCGAGCTGGCTAGCGTGACTCTCTTTGATAACAATTCGTCCAAATCTGCACGGGTATCGGATCTTACGCTCTTCGGCGCTCTGTATTCACCTTTGGGGTAGGTGGAATCGACGAACGGAAATCGCACGTCGTCCAGTGAAAGCTCTGCTAACTCACGTCTGATTATTCGATGCTCCCTTCGAACCCTCTTCCAGTCAGCAGGAGTCATTATGGTGAGATCATCCAAAAGCCTTGCCATCGGAAGGGGTTGTATCTCTGCGCGCTTTCTAATTTCGCGTCGCCTTGCTATTCTTTTCGCCCTTCTAGTCTTTCTTCCGGGCTTTCTACCTCTTCTCGTGGTTGGATCGGGATCTAGAAATGTGATGCTGCCTCGAATTTTTCTATCTGGTGATGCTTTGATTTCAGCGCCCTTGAAATCAAACACCTGAGGTTCAACCTTTACAAAATGATCGACGATACTATCCGATATATCGCTAAAGGGTCTTGTCGCAATATCGATGGCCTCTGCAAATGTTTTGGCTGCACCCTCGGCGGCGGCTTCAAGTAGTCGATATAGGTCCTCAGCTTTAGTCTCAATTGTCGGGATTTTCTTTACAGCACACATCTTACCCTCCCTTTATATTATTATCGGGTTCAGACGGTATATCGGCGTATTTCTCAAAAAAATTGCTAACTAATATAGTCAATAATAACAAGGGGATATATCGCTGTATATTATCAACAGATCTTTCATTAATAAAAAAGGAGCCAACCGTTGAAATGTATGAATTGGCTCCTTGGGTATTTATAACGATAAATTGTTTTAGAGAATATCTGCTAGATTAATTAAATCTTCAAGGTGCACTCTCTCTTCCTTAATTATATCGGCTACGATGTTTTTGTGAGTATCCGGAAGCATCCTTTTAATCTCCTCATAGAAGAGCAGTGCGTCCTTTTCGAGATTGAGTGACATCATCACCCCTTCATAGTCGTTCGTGAGTTCTGACACCTTCTTCGCTGCAGCCTCGGGCGTTGGGAATGCGTGATTGGTCAGGAGTACATTTAAATATTTTTCATACTGTCCATCGTACTCCTCAGCAGGTTTCTGCTCGCCAACGTCTGTTAATAACTCATAAAATCTCTTTGCGTGACTGTTTTCCTGATCTGCGATTTTTAGTAGACCGGTTTTTACCTTTTCGTTGTTGGTCGTCTCAGCGATAGCCCTATAGAAGGCCTCGCCCGTCTGTTCGTCTTTGATTGCCATGTTTATAAATTCACCGATTTTAAAGATAGCCACGATTCCTCCTTTGTATTTATGTGTGTTTGATCGCGGAGTTTAGCTATACTATGAGTATTAATGCAAACTCCTTTTAACGACCTGAGGTATGCGATTTGTGCAAAGAATTTCACAAGATATTGCTTAGGAGGGTATTTTTAGGAGAGGGCATCACACAAAAATATCCTGAAACTTGATGTTCTCTGCGGCGAGGAGGATCGCAAGCGATGGGAAGCCCTCGGTCTGCTTCATCAAATTTTTGTAATATGCGGCATAATCCTCATCGGATTCATCGTCGTCAGGAGGCTTCATTCCGATGATCGTTAAATCGGCATCCATCGATGCCTCTTTTATAGTCGTCGGAATTGGTGAAAGCTCGTATGGATGCACCACAACATCGGCATCGGCGATGACCCTCGCTTCCTTTAGGAAATCTCCAATATCCTTTCGTATAGGCTCCTGCTCCTCCTCATCCTTTACAATCGTTTTGATACTCAGCTTTGCCCCCTGCCACTCTGGGCTCGTCTGAAGCATGTACGCGAGAGCCAACATGAGTCCACCGTTGTTGCGCTTACCTCCCCACCAACATGAAATCGTCCTATGCGACGCATCCATCTGTTTTGATATTTTGCTCTCCCTGATGATTACGAGGTTCCTCTGTGATTTGTAGATCAGTCTCACGATCTTTGCGAATTCGATATACTTCTCATCCTCCTCGGTTTCACCCATGACGATAGTATTCGGAATCAACGGACCTATGCCATATGTCTTAACGAGGTTTTCAACTCCAGCTGAAAAGTTGTCCGCTACTACGATTTCGACGAGGGCGGGGATGTCCTTTTCCTTCAGATATTCGCGGATCGATCTTTCCATCTCGTCAATCTTTTCGGGAGCCATATTCTCCTGTGTGAGGACCGATGCTACAGTCAAAAATCCCTTGCCATGGGAAAATGCATCGGCGAGTTCTATGAGATAGAAACGCTTCGTCGGTGATCCGGACAGCACCAGCAAGTTCGGCCTCCAGGACTTTGCATCCTCACCCTTATCGGCCAGTCGATATATTGAAAATCTAGCGAGAGCCATGTGAATACTTCTTCTGATGTCCAACCAACGATCGTTGAACTTCATCTTCGCCACAAAATAGTACAGTGCGGCGACGGCTGCTATAGCCATGAAGGTCGCCCCCGCGTTGATCATGAACATAGCGATCAGACACAGCAGTGCTCCGACGAGAGATATCGACCATGGCGTTCTGAAGGTGGGTCTCCAGGACGGATTTCCTATGACGCCCTCAAGTCCTGCGATGAGATTTAGCGCTCCATAGGTTGTTAGAAAGAACATCGAAAGGACCGGAGCTATTGAATTTAACTTTCCAAAGATTATTCCGATCAGTGCAATCAGAAAGGATACCGCCGTCGCAATGCGAGGGTTGTCCTGTGCTCCATATCCCTTTCCCAAAAAGCCCGGAACTATCCTATCCCTGGCGAGTGCCTGGAGAGTTCTCGGAGCTCCGAGCAAGCTTCCAAGCGCGCTGGAGAGGGTGGCCCCCCATATTCCGAGTATTATGATGCTCCTGAACCGCGCCACCTCCTGAAAGATGAATTCATTTTTTACCAAAACATCTTTTGGAACGATTGAGATGAGAAATATCGGTATTGTAATATAGACTATGAAACCGAGCGCGACGGCCAACATGGTTCCAAGCGGCAGGGCGCGCGCTGGGTTTTTAAGGTCACCCGACATTGCGATGCCAGCCTCAATTCCAGTGACCGCTGGAAAGAAGACTGCAAACACCATCCAGAAGGGTGCGATATTACCTGTCGCGCTTGGGTTGGTAATGAACCCCCCTTGCGGTGTGCCGCCAGTAAAAAATGAGACTAGCGATATCATGATGATCAGGAAGATTACGAAGGATGCCTTAAGCGCAATATCCGCCGAAATGTATGCCAGCGCGGTGAGGATTATTAAACTTGCGACTCCTATCACTATCGGTGGAATTTGTGGAAATATGCTATACATCGATTCGGTAAAACCTGCGATATAAAATGCTATTCCGATAGCCTTTGCAAAATAGAGAGAAAGCCCGATCGCTGCCCCGGCCTCAACACCCATAGATCTTGATATCATGAAGTATGCACCACCCACGCCGACCTTCATATTCGTGGCGATGGATGATATCGAGAGCGCGGTAATGAGCGTAATGATACAGGAAAGTGTGACGATGATGATGGTTCCGATGAGTCCCGCGTTTCCTGTGACCCACCCGAGTCGCAGATACATGATGACGCCGAA
>CAYWIG010000034.1:0-10308 GCA_964458295.1 uncultured Myxococcales bacterium | reverse complement strand
ACCTGAGCGGTACGCGGCACTGGCTATACCCGGAGGATTCCACGGTTTCGGCTGGGATGAAATCTACGACGCCCGCATTTACGAGCTTGCCCGTGCGATCCACAACGCGGGCGGCATTATCGCTACTACGATAGATAACGATGATGAATTGATCTCCGTGAGAATGACCGATGGTGATGATCAGGTGTTTCTCACTACAAGAAATGGTCAAGCTATACGATTCAATGAATCCGAAGTTCGCTCGATGGGTAGGTCTGCAAGGGGTGTTCGAGGTATCTCCCTAAAGAAAAACGATTATGTCGTAGGGATGGAGTCACTATCTACCAAAGCTTCGGTTCTCACCGTGACAGAGCGCGGCTATGGAAAGCGGAGTGCATGCAATGAGTATCGCGTTCAGTCGCGCGGAGGTTCCGGAATTATTACGATGAAGGTGGCCGATAGGAACGGTCCCGTCGTCGGTGTCCTGCAGGTGAAGGAAACAGACGATATCATGTTGGTGACAAATGGTGGCACCGTCATACGCTCGCGCGCGAAGGAGATACCGACGATCGGACGTAACACTCAGGGTGTTCGCCTTATCTCCCTGGGCAAGGAGGAGAAGGTCGTCAACGTAGCCAGGTTGGCTGAGGAGGATGAGTCCTAATTTTACCTCTCGTATTCTTTTTTTTCAATTCCTCCAAGTCGATTTATTTAGGAACTCGTAATTAATAGCGGGAGATGATATTTTCATGTTTCGCAAAGTTTTCTCATTCATTATTCTCTTAGCCCTTTTCGGAATGGCGTGTCAGAAACACACATTCGACTCCGATCTTCGCGATGCCGAGGCGAGGCTGGGGCTCGGTAACGCCAGATCAGCGCTGAGCTTATACAAATCGATGTCCAAGAGATACGCAGATCATGAGAAGAGGCCTGTCATACTCCTGAGGATGGGAAAGATCTACGAGGGGCAGCTTCGCAACAATGGGAAGGCGTTGAAATTATATGGCGAAGTGATAACCGAATACCCTCTTTCAAAAGTGGCGAAGGTGGCAAGGGAGTGGCGCGCTGCACTTGAGGAAAAACATCGCAATTACGATGCAGCAATCGAAGATTATGAGATGCTCGTTAAACATTCTGAGGGCAGTTCGGATTATAACAGATATCGCACCCTTCTTGCGGGGACATATTTATCGAGCGGAAAACATTCCCAGGCGAGGGTTGAGCTCGTCCCTGTGATAGATGCTGAATCTGTATCTCGGGATATTCTTTCTAAGGCCCTCTTCATCTATGCCGAAAGTTACTTCCTAAGCGAAAGACCCAGAAATGCAATCAGATGGTATAACGCCCTGATCTCTAATTTTCCTCATTCTGAATATGCGGATGAGGCGAGGCTGCATGCTGCTACCTGCTACGAGGAGCTCGGGAAGCTGGGTGCTGCAAGGGCGCTTACGGAGAGCGCTTCCAAGTATCCTAATAAAGAGGTCATCGATGCGAGGCTAAACAGCATCGAGCTGCGAGGTATTCAGTCTTCAAAGGAGAATCAATCACCCGAAGTGCCCAATAAGACGCCGGTGGATAATAATTTGAATAAGTGAGCTGTGGGTTGCCGGGTCTCTCAATTAGCTTTACAATATTGGGGGGTTAGGATAGTTTTTCCCCAAATTACACCCACCGGACGACATATAAAAGTGTAAATAAGTATAATGAAAAGGAGATTTTATGGCAGTCGAGAAAACTTTAGGGATCGTCAAACCGGACTCCCTCGAAAAAGGCATCATCGGTGAAATATTGAAGAGGGTTGAGGATGCAAACCTTAAGATCGTTGGAATGAAGATGTTGCATCTAAATGAGACCCGCGCTGAGGGTTTTTATTCAGTTCATAAGGACAAGCCGTTCTTTGGTAGCTTGGTCACCTTTATGACATCAGGTCCCTGCGTGGTTATGGCCTTGGAGGGGGATAATGCGATCAAGACTTGGCGCGAGACGATGGGCGTGACCAATCCCGAGGAGGCAACTGAAGGAACTATCAGATGTGATTTCGGTACCAACATCGAACGGAACGCCGTTCATGGATCCGACGCCCCTGAGACAGCCAAGTTTGAATTGGCCTATTTCTTTGAACCCAATGAGATTGTAAATTACGAGTGGGTTTAAGCGTGACGCGTGGTTCGTGATGCGTGGTTCGTAATGTGATGAAATGGGATTTACAAATCACGCAGCACTCATCACGCAGCACTCATCACGTCAAATGTACGAACTTATCGATCACACAGCCGATATCGGCATTAGAGTAAAAGGGTCCTCGTTAGAGGATCTTTTTGTAAGGACCGCAGAGGCTCTGTTCGATATCACCATCAAAACCAGACGTCCTTCAACACCTGTAATTCAGGTTCCTGTAGCGGTCGATGCCGACTCGGTTGATCAACTTCTCGTTAAGTGGTTGCAGGAGCTTCTCTATATATATGAATCGAGGCATCTCGTTCTTTCAAGTTTTTGGATGGATGAACTGGATGAACGCCATCTGGTTGGGACGGTGAAGGGCGCGAGGTTCGATTCGACACGCCATTCAGAGGAGCTCTCTATTAAAGCCGTCACCTATCATCAGCTTGAAGTTGTAAAGGGCGATGATGGCGAATGGTTCGCGAAGGTTATTTTTGATGTTTGAGTCTGGTATCTAAGTGTCTAGGTGTCTAAGTTTTTTTGCTTCATTGAGACTCAGACACACAGACACTTAGACACACAGACACTTAGGCACTTGGGCACCTAGACACCAAAGGGGGGTTAACATGCCACAAATAATCCAAGATATATTTTCCTATGTAACCGGTCCGATATTGATAATCGTTCTTTTGAGTACGGGAATTTTCCTGACGGTTCGAATGAAGTTCGTTCAGATTCGAGGATTTATAGAGGGTATTCGAATCACATCAGGAAAATACAATGATCCCAATCATCCAGGTGATGTCACGCACTTCAAGGCCTTGTGCGGAGCCCTTTCCGCAACTGTAGGTGTGGGAAATATCGCGGGTGTCGCTGCGGCGATCGCAATCGGTGGGCCAGGTGCCATCTTCTGGATGTGGGTTACGGCATTTTTGGGGATGGCCATAAAATTTACCGAATGTACCCTCGCTCAGCAGTTTCGCACCGTTCATGAGGATGGCACTATATCCGGTGGTCCTATGTATTACATCGAAAAAGGACTTGGAAAGAAGTTTAAACCTCTGGCGGTCGTCTTTGCGTTCTTTACCGTGTTTGCATGTTTCGGGATCGGTAATATGGTGCAGTCGAATCAGGTCGCACAAGTTTTGAAGACGACCTTCAATGTATCTCCGGTTATTACCGGTATCGTTATCGCTATAATGACGGGGCTCGTGATTGTCGGAGGTATGAAGAGGATAGGTCACGTCGCTGGGATATTGGTTCCGTTTATGTCGGTTATCTATGTAGGTGGTGCGATAATTATCCTGGCGATGAACGCCAGCGGTATTCTACCCGGCTTGAAGATGATCTTTACGAATGCTTTTACAGGAACTGCAGCAACGGGTGGCTTCGTGGGTTCTGCCATAATGCTGGCCCTTCGGTCGGGAGTGAGTAGGGGGCTGTTCTCCAACGAAGCGGGACTTGGTTCTGCACCTATAATTCATGCAGCTGCAAAGACGAAGATTCCAGTTCGCGAGGGGTTGGTCGCTCTTTTGGAGCCTTTCACCGATACGATTGTGATATGCACGATGACCGCCCTCGTCATTATATCATCAGGACTTTGGAGCTCCGGACTTCGCGATGCACCTCTCACATCGGCTGCATTCGAAGCTGGCTTTTCGGGCGGAAAGTACGTCGTTACCTTTGCGATAGTCCTCTTTGCATATTCGACGGCGATTTCGTGGAGCTATTATGGCGATCGTGCCGCAGGATATCTTTTTGGAAAGAAAATCATAATGCCATTTAGGATAGTATATTGTGTAATTCTTTTTCTAGGTGCTATTGCGGGTACAACTGTGGGTTGGATCACAACAGTATGGGCATATGCCGATATCGCAAATCTTCTGATGGCCTTTCCAAACCTTCTGGCGTTATGGCTTCTATCAGGAGTTGTTGCTAAGTCGCTCGGTGCATATATGAAGGATCATGCCGCTGGAGTGTTTGAGGATACTACGCCAGTGGAGATGAATCCTATCGAAGAGGATGTATAATTTTAATTCGAGTATAATTGGAAAAGGGGAATGCCAGGCATGATTGAACAGCAGGCGAGAAAAATCATCGATGAATACGTAGCCAAGTACAAACCGCTCGATCTTAAGATGCGGAGGACTTGGTATGAATACGATACGACCGGTGATAAGGAGGCATCGAAACGTCTGGAGAGGATCGAGCTCGATATTCGCAGCCTCAACAGCGATCCCATACGGTTTGCGGAGTTGAAGGGTCTCTACAACGATAGAGCGAAGATGGAGGATGTGTCGCTAAGGAGGGAAGTAGAGGTTGTCTTTCTAAGGCATCTTCCAAATCAGGTTTCCGCTGAGAGGTTGAAAGAGCTGACCAAGCTCGAGAGATCTCTTCAGGAAGGTTTCAATGATTACAGGCCTGCGGTGGACGGAAAAAAACTTAACCCCGTAGAGGCGGATCATATCATCTCCGACTCCACCGATAATGCGCTTCTTGAAAAGGTGTGGAAGGCACAGAGGATGGTCGCCCCCCTCCTTGAAGAGAATTTCAGAAATCTGGTGAGATTGAGAAATGACATTGCGAATGATCTTGGTTTCGATGGAGCTATAGGACTTACGACCGCGGTCGGGGAGATGGATCTGAAACTCCTTCGATCATTCTATGATGATGTTCATAAGGCCACCGAAAAGCCATTTAAGCGATTGAAGGATGAGTTTATCGACCCACGTTTGGCAAAGCGCTATAGCATTTCGGTCGATGAGGTTAGGCCGTGGCACTATCAGAATGGATTCTTTCAGGAGGCACCCAATGCGATCTTCGGGGATGTCGATTTGGATAAGCTCTATGAAAAGGTTGATTCGAATTATGTGATCGAACAGACGAAGGAGTTTTATAAGAGTTTGGGTGTGAGCATTGAAAGGATTGTAAAAAATTCAAGCCTCTTTCCCAAGCCTGGTAAGAATCCGCATGCGGTTGCGTGGTATCTCAATCCGGATGACTCCGACAGCCCAGTCCTCATAATGAACCTTCCCGAACCGCCGAAATCCCCTAAGGCCAGCGATGTATCCACGCTCGTGCATGAGCTTGCGCATGATATCAATTATAAATCGGTCCTTGGCAACGCATCCATTCCTTACATCCTGCGGGAGCCTACGATGCTCACTGAGGCGGTTGCGATGCTCTTTGAACATCAGACGTTGACTGCGGAATGGTTTAGAAGGCTTGGCGTCGATGAGGGGATGGCTGTTCAGGCCTCGGAGAGGGTTGAGCTTATCAATTATGTCGATCAAATTATTTTCTTAAGATGGGCATCTACGATCTATGAGTTCGAGATGGCGTTCTATTCGGATCCAAGTCAAGACATCGGAGATCTGTGGTGGGAGTGTAAGGGGAGACATCAGTTTTTGAATCGTCCAAAGGGATGGAAGAACCCCGATGCCTTGGCGAAGTATCATATTTCAAACGTACCGCTTCTTTATTACTCCAACTACGCGATCGGCCGTGTGGCCAATGTGCAGTTTGCGGATCTCTTAGCGAGGAAAAGTGGACAGGGGGTGCAGGGGGCTTCATATTTCGATCATAGGGAACTTGGCGATTGGCTTATGAGTGATTTTTTGGCGCAGGGAGAGCTGTATCCTTGGTATGAGTTTCTAAAAAGATCTACAGGCAAAGAACTATCCGTCAAATCTTGGAAGAAGCATTACATCGATTCTGATTTGGAGAAGCGTCTCATCGAGGAGTAGTGGAGTGTATGGAAATAACAGAACTGTATGTTGATGGTAAGGCTACTGCCAGATTGAAAATAATTATCAGGTTGTTGTCAGTGGTCTTCTTTCTGTCACATCTCATATCATTAGTTTTTATCGTCATCGGTGTTGTGAGCGCTAGTTCTGATCTGCCTTTGGTAGACATTCTGTTTAAAACTTTTTCATCGATAACGGCGATCATGTCCCTTCTTTGGATGATCGCCTCAGCTGGTCTATGGTCGTTTAAGAGATCCAGCAGGGAGCTTGCGCTCCTGTTGGCCGTCTCCACCGTGATAATCGACTTTTTGATGTACTGGTTCATAGGTTTTCAAGTCTTTACCGCGTGGACTTATGTCTGGCTCATCTCATCAGCAGTATTATTCCTTGTCATTAGATCTAAATCAGCAAGGCCCCTCTTCGGATTACCACCGCGTGGCGGATCGGGGAAACTTTTGAAGGTAGGTGGTATTTTGATGGTGTTAGGTCTTTTAACCGTCGCCGTCGGTTCATTCCTGTATATCAGGATTAAATTTTATAATGATGATTGGAATAAGCTGCTTGAGTACAGCAGATCAAGTAGGGTGAAGATCGAAAGGAAGGAGTGTGCGGGCGATTGCGAGCTCATCTATTTTTGTAATATTAGCTTCAAAAGCCCGACCACGATGGAGTTATACAATCTCGTAGTTGGTGAGGATGGTTGTAGAATTGGCTTTTCCACCGAGCTGACCAGGTTGGTTGCTATGGATAACTATGACTATCTGTCACCCTTAGCAATTTCCTTAAAATATAAATCCCCTTACGCTTTGGAGCGAAACGTGAGGTTTGCAAAGTTCAGACCTCTGTATCTGTTATTTAGAAGAGTGAATATGCTCTATGATAGTACGCACTCCGATTTTATGAAATTCGGCAAGTGGAAGGGTTTTATCACATACGTTAAATCCAAGGGCGTGGAGATAAAGCTCTATGATGGACCGCCGTGG
Source organism: uncultured Myxococcales bacterium (assembly GCA_964458295.1). GTDB lineage: Bacteria > UBA10199 > UBA10199 > 2-02-FULL-44-16 > JAAZCA01 > JABGOS01. Next base: position 3,440 of record CAYWIG010000034.1, on the reverse strand, counting down.
AGAACGGTCGACGTCTTTTTGGCCTCTGATGATGGACGAGATTTTTCAAAGATTCAGAAGGATTGGTTTAGCACATTTGGTTTTGACGGGATTCTTTGGACAGCAGAACGTTATTATGATGAAGGTAAAAAACTGCAGGGCAAGGGGAAGCTGCCCAAAGCAGCTATCTACCTCGCCCAGGCCTATTACGTCGATCCTTCTAATCCTGAGTATGCATATGAATACCTTAAAATTAAGAAGGATCTGGGTATATGGACTTTCGGTTATGAGCTGGAGAAGGCTAAGAGGGAATTCTCAGATGACGAAAGGTTTGATATATTCTTCACTGAAGATGTTCCGAAATAACCGTTTGTGATGAGGTATTGTCCATGAAGCTCGAAAAGATCCACGATTATGCCTGGAGAATTCCAAAACAAGGTCGGATGAACGTCGATGGAATAATCTATGCGTCCGAACGGATGTTGAACGATATTCGTAAAGATGAAAGTCTTCAGCAGGTCATAAATGTCGCATGCCTTCCAGGAATTGTCGGAGCCTCCCTTGCCATGCCCGATATCCATTGGGGTTATGGTTTTCCTATAGGCGGCGTGGCTGCATTCGATATTGATAAGGGCGTGATTTCACCAGGCGGTGTTGGGTACGATATCAACTGCGGTGTGCGACTTCTTAGAACTGAATTGGAAGTTAAAGATGTCAAATCGAAGACTCGCGAAGTCATCAATCAGATGTTTCGCGACATTCCGACCGGCGTTGGATCACATCGTGGTGATATTAGACTCAACAAGGATGATCTGGGTGGAGTTCTAACGGATGGCGCTGCTTGGGCTGTCGGTGCAGGATATGGACAGGCCGAAGATCTTGATCATATAGAAGCTGGCGGATGTATTTCGGGCGCCGATCCAGATTGTGTCAGCGACCGCGCAAAGAAGCGCGGATGTAATCAACCGGGTACGCTGGGCAGTGGAAATCACTTCATCGAGATGCAGGAGGTTGTGGAGATCTATGATGAGCAGGCGGCAAATGTTATGGGCCTCTTTCCTGGCCAGCTTACGATTACGATACATACGGGTTCCAGAGGACTCGGCCATCAGGTCTGTGAGGATCATATCGAGATGATGCTCAAGGTATCGCGAAAATATGGAATCGAACTTCCGGATAAGCAACTCTGTTGTGCACCAATTAACTCTGAAGAGGGAAAACATTACTTCGGAGCCATGGCAGCAGCAGCAAACTTCGCCTTCGCCAACCGTCAGATGATAATGCACTGGGTTCGTCTAGCCGTTGAAAAGACTTTGCAGATCGGTCCTGCGGATCATGCCATAGACCCGATATACGATGTCGCTCACAATATCGCTAAATTTGAAGAGCATCATATTGGTGGAGTGTCGAAGAGGTTGTGCATTCATCGCAAAGGAGCGACTCGCGCATTTCCTGCAAAACATCCTGAGGTTCCTTCGTGCTATCGCGCAATCGGTCAGCCGGTTCTTATCCCTGGCGACATGGGAAGATATTCCTTCGTCCTCGTTGGAACCGATAAGGCGATGGAGGAGACGTTTGGATCATCGTGTCACGGTGCCGGTCGCGTGATGAGCCGACATAAGGCGAAGAAGGCGTGCCGCGGTCGCGACATCGCGCGCGAACTTGAGGATCAAGGGATTATAGTTCGCGGCGCTTCGCGTGGAACGATCGCAGAGGAAGCACCTCTCGCCTACAAGGACGTCGCCGACGTCGTCGACTGCGTTCACAATGCGGGGATTGCGAAGTTAGTAGCTAAGTTGAAACCGCTCGGTGTGATCAAGGGATGATCGAGATCGCACAATATTTCAAACCGATCACGACTAATAGTCAGACGAGTTTAAATTTCTGTACATTGCAGTGTACACCTTCGCATTAAAGTCCCTAAAGTGAATTTGCCTTAAAAAACCTAGTAATAGATTGAAGTGCCTCGCACTACATTTACCCTATGAGCTGTATTTATACCTCGTGAACTGCGGTTCAAAAAAAATCGCACAACACTTTAATCCAAGATTCGATATAGATGCGAGAGAACAATAATAACATAGGGAGGTATAGGATGAGTAACACAGGTGTTGTTCCATTTAACCCTACAAATTTTCCTGGTGCAGCTTTTTCAGCGGCCAAAGTTCAAAGTGGACTTACTAAAGGAGGGATACCGTCATTCCCCGTTGGTCTTATGGATGGAAGCGTCCATACGGTTCCATTTCTTCAGGATCCTTCATCGGTGTATGATGCTGCGAGATTTATGGCGACTGCCGGTAGAAACTTGCGAAATATGACCGCTACAAGGGCTGTTTCCGGTGCCCGCCTTGTCGATCACAGACCAGTTATGAGACATGCGTGGACATTTAGATCATATGATCATCAGGTGGGGAATGATGGAAGCTTAGAGAGTAGTGCAACGGTCTCAACGGATTATAAGATGGTTCTTGATTTACCGGCGGAGATCAAGACCGGAAAGGTTTGTACGGGTGCAGATATCGTAAGAGGTCCCCAAAGGATGACCATCGTAGAGGAGGCTGAACGTGTTGGCCTTGGGAGGCCTTTTCCTGTTGTGGACGCTGGAGATATCATCGGGCATACCCTCGCTTTGGATGGAAGTGCGATCGGCGGGCCGCTTGGGCGAATATTCAAAGGTGGCACCACAACAGTAAACCGGACGAGATATTCGGAAAGAGATACAACAGCTTATGATCCGGTGTTTCCTAATTTACAAGGGTCATTTGCATTGGATGGTTCAACACATCTTCATGATCACAGATATTGGGCGGTTGTCCACGGTGCGTATAGTTATTATGGCGTTGAGTCACATACCAGAGTCGTCCTGGATAGAGATGGAAGTGTGATGGAGTCAGAAGGTCAAGGGCCTTTGGCAAAGACCAGACTCATCATGCATGTGCCTGATGATTTGCGTGCTGAAGCTGAGGGTGCAGGGCTCACCGTGGAACGTAGGGGGGGTGTGGTAAAGACTCCCGTTCGTATAGTGGACGGTGCATGGCAATATGCTTCGGATGGAAAACCTATCATGTACACTCCCGCGCCTTTTGAGGTCTCTGCTACGGTTGTACATAATCCGTGGGGAGGATTTGATATTAGTTCTCACAACGGTTTTTTTGGTCTCTGGGGAAAATACATCGATGGATTGGTAGCATTGGAGGATGGGCTGGTATTAAGCCGTACCAAATGGGCGAACGAACATAGCGACTAGCTAGAGGAAGGTGCAGCACAAGCATTCGGATAATTGGCAAGATAGAAAAAGCATTTGACATAAGAGGAGCAGGCCTACAAGAGCTGGCATTCCACCAATTCGGTGAGGTGTCAACTCTTTTTCATGCTTTGGGATATCTAATTGCTAGAGCTTACGACGCGACCCTTCTCCGCAACAAGCGCTTCACCTGGGTCGATGTAAACGCCGTAATACA
>CAYWIG010000033.1:0-10563 GCA_964458295.1 uncultured Myxococcales bacterium | reverse complement strand
GACTATCATTATCAGAGAAACGAAGGAGACACCCTAAAGGCTATCAGGGAATCTATTGGACAGCTTCAGGGTTCGTTCGCTATCGTAATAATGAACGCGAAGGAGAACGATCATCTATACGTCGCGAAGAGGGGTAGCCCACTCGTCGTCGGTGAAACGAAGGAGGCTAAGTTCGTAGCATCTGACATCCCTGCGCTTCTGCCCTATACGAAGGATATGTTGTTTCTCGAGGATGGTGATCACGCGGTGTTGAGTCATGATGGAATTAAATTGTACGATGAGGGTGGTGAGAGCGTTAAGAGGGAGTTTCAACATGTTCCTTGGTCGCCTCTGATGGCCGAGAAGGGTGGCTACAAACATTTCATGCTGAAGGAGATCTTTGAGCAGCCGAAGATCATGCAGGATATCTTCACCGGCAGGGTCAGCGGTGCGAGAAGTACGATAGTGCTGGATGAGGTGGAAAACCTTTTCGACGGCGGCAATCCAAAATTCGACAGGATTACAATCGTAGCGTGTGGAACCTCGTTTCATGCGGCGATGATCGGTAAACATATGATCGAATCACTAGCGCGTGTTCCTGTATCTGTGGATTATGCGTCCGAGTTTAGATATCGCGAGCCGATATTGGATGAGCGTACGCTCGTAATTCCGATATCACAATCTGGTGAGACGGCGGATACGCTAGCAGCTGAGAAATTGGCGAAGGAACGAAATTGTCCAGTCATGTCGATATGCAATGTCGTCGGGAGCTCCATAACCCGAATTGCGGATTCGACCCTGTATATCTATGCGGGACCTGAGATCGGCGTCGCTTCGACGAAGGCTTTTACAGCTCAGCTCGTAGTTCTCTATATATTTGCACTTAATCTGGCGAATAAGTTGAATAGGATAGAACCTGAGATTTTGAAGGAGAGGGTCGCTGAACTCTTGACGCTTCCGAGACTTCTCAAACAGGCTCTTGGTCTCGCCGATAATATAACGAGAATTGCGGAGAATATATCGGATGCAAGCAATATCCTATATATAGGTAGACGGCTCAACTTTCCGATAGCCCTTGAGGGAGCCCTAAAGCTCAAGGAGGTTTCATACGTTCATGCCGAGGGTTTTGCGGCGGGCGAGTTGAAGCACGGCCCTATAGCCTTGATCGATCACGGTACGCCGGTCATAGCTGTCGTCCCACAGGATGGTACGTATGAGAAGGTATTGTCGAATATCGAGGAGGTAAAGGCGAGAGGTGCATTTACGATAGCTATAGCTGGCGATCAGGACGAATCGATTTCCAGCAAGGTCGATGAGGTTATAGCGATTCCGAAGACGAGCAAATATTTGACGCCCATAGTTGCTGCAATTCCGATGCAGCTCTTGGCTTACCATGTTGCGGATCACAAAGGAACCGACGTAGACCAGCCTCGAAATTTGGCAAAGAGTGTCACGGTGGAATAATGGAATAATGGAATAATGGAATGATGGAATAGTGTTTTATCATTATTCCACTATTCCATTAATCCAACATTCCTGTTAGAAGATTTACCGAACAGCGATATGTTAAACTCTCAACAGCAAATAGCAGTCGAACATGCTGACGGTCCCCTCCTGGTCCTAGCCGGTCCAGGCAGCGGCAAGACGCGTGTGTTAGTTCATCGCATTGCGAGGCTCATTGAATCTGGAACTGCGTGGCCATCTCAAATCTTGGCTGTCACCTTTACGAACAAAGCCGCTGGCGAGATGAAGCGTCGTATTGAGGAGTTGGTCGGGAGTGGCGCCAGGAGTATCGCCGTTGGAACGTTCCATTCCATCTGCCTTCGACTTCTCAGAAAACATCATGAGAAGGTTGGGTATGGGGGGAGGTTTCTCGTCTACGACGATGCGGACCAGATGGCACTGGTCAAGGAGTGCATGAACACCTTGAACCTCGACGTGAGCAAGATGCCACCTCGTTCGGTTTTGGAAAAGATCAGTCGTGCCAAGGATTCCTGTATGGATGCGAGCGAATATGCCGATGAGGCGAGATCGAATCCATATCTGAACAGAATATCCAGGGTGTATACCCTTTATGAAAAAAGATTGGTCGAACTCGATGCAATGGATTTTGGAGATCTCATCGGGATGGTGGTGAAGCTCTTCGATGCGGAGCCCGATATTCTCAAGGCCTATCAGCATAGATGGCAATATATTTTGGTGGATGAATATCAGGACACGAACCATGCGCAGTATCGGTTGATCGAACACCTAGCGCGTGAACACAAAAATCTATGCGTCGTGGGTGACGATGATCAAAGTGTGTACAGGTGGAGAGGTGCGGACATCTCCAACATCCTTCGCTTTGAGGAGGATTTTTCAGGAAGCCTCGTTGTGAGGCTTGAGCAAAATTATCGTTCAACGAAGTCCATTCTATCTGCGGCCATGTCGGTCGTCTCCAACAATTCAGGGAGGAAGCCCAAGGAAATTTGGACCGATAGGGGGGATGGAAAAAAAGTTCGGGTTATATCATGTGATTCTGAAAGGAAGGAAGCCGAAGTCGTTGCGAATGGAATATCGGAAATCAGAGATGGGGGGTCGTCCTACGGCGATATCTCCATCTTCTATCGAACGAACGCTCAGTCCAGACCGTTTGAAGATATCTTTAGGGGGAATGGAATTCCCTATAGGATATACGGCGGGCTCAGGTTCTACGAGCGTGCAGAGGTAAAGGATATTATCGCATATCTGAGGCTTATTTCAGACCCTCGTGATGATGTGAGCTTCAGGCGCATCGTCAACGTCCCAGCTCGCGGCATAGGGAAGACGACCGTATCCAGGTTGAATGACTTCGCGCGCTCCCGTGGAGTGGGATTGTTCGAGGCTATAGGACCTTTTCTTGACTCCGGGTCGATTCGCCAATCCTCGGCCAAAAGGCTTAAGGAATTCTACACTATGACAGATGACCTGGGTAAGGATATACTCAGCAGCTCGCTGGGGGAACTCGTCAGGAATGTACTTGAACGTTCCGGCTATATCGAGGCACTTGCAAAGGCATCCACAATAGAGGCGGAGGCGAGAACGGAGAATATCAACGAACTCGTAACGGCGATGGAGGAGTTTATCTCAAATGGCGATTCGCATCCTCTGACTCAGTTTTTGGATCAGGTCGCGCTTGTCTCCGACACCGACAGCATGGATAATGACTCCGGTGCGGTCACCATGATGACTATGCACCTTGCGAAGGGCTTGGAGTATTCAAATGTCTTTATTGTAGGTATGGAGGAGGGTCTCTTCCCTCATGTGAGATCGCTCGATGATCCGGACGAGTTGGAGGAGGAGAGAAGGCTCTGCTACGTAGGGATGACGAGGGCGATGGATGAGCTTACGCTCACACACGCTTTCAGACGCAGGCATTTTGGGACGGAGAGGTATAACGTTGCGTCGAGATTTCTTGACGAAGTTCCAAAACAATTTGTAGAGCGAAGTTCCTTTGGGCGACCCTCCTATGGAGCGAAGGTCGATTCTTTTTCTGCAAAGGCGACATATACTCCCCGTCGTTCGAAGGTTCAGCATGTGGATAGTGATTCTGATTTCGATCTTGAATTCGACCAGCGTCCAGCTGAAGAAAGATTGGATCCATATGTAAAAGGTATGCGCGTAAAACATCCTATGTTTGGCGATGGCGTCATCAGGGCCTGTGAAAAGACCAATGCGGGTCATAGGGTGACCGTCAAATTCCAAAATGGGCAGGTGAAGAGGCTTATCGCGGAATGTGCCGGCCTTGTAATATTCTAGTTAATCTTAGTAATATCAAATAGTTGCAATGAATTACGCAAATGCTCTTTTCGAGCAACTTTTTTCACAAATCCTCGATAATGTAAAAGCTAACAGGGGTGTATTAAGGAGGGGTATATTATGGGTGACGGTAAAACCGGTGGTATAGGTGTAAACGATGTTCATTGGATAGTCGCTGCTTCAGAAGCTGCAAAGAAGCAAGAATCGGCACCAAAGGAATACGATTATACTTTGGCAGGCGACAAAGATTTTCAGATAACCTGCAAGAAACTACATGGTATATTGGATGCTGAAGGATGTTTCGTAAAAGGTTTCTACCTGCGTTTTGGTGGAATGGATTTTGGTGTGGAAGCGCCAGTAGAAAATGCGGATAAGCAAGATTCCTCACCTGCTGAAGTTGGAGAATCCGTCTCAGGAGCACCGACCGTCGAAGCACTCTCCCCAAATGATGCAACTGTTGAAGCAGAGGTCGAGTTTTTGATTCCATTTATCGGTAGTTCTGTGCCGGATGCTATTTCAGCTTTGGCAAAAACCTGGGGTGCAATTTCCCCGGTGAGGTCTTCGGGCGCGGTTGTGGGTGATAGGGGAGAGGATGCAGCAGATGTAGTAGCAGGATCAGGTAAAGATGCCCCAGAGGCAGCAGCGGTTGTGAAAGATGATAGCAAACAGCCTGGATCGGCAGATGAACTGAAATGGTTCCTCGAGGCAAACGATCAGTGCCAGAGGATACCCGCTGAGATGGGATTCTATGACTGGTCGGAGGTTGGCTTCCCTCGGACGGTTTATGAATATACGCTGAATGGTTTGAATGCGGATGCCAAGGTTCATGAGCTAGAGTATCTTGAATTATATTCCAACCTAAAAGATTGGGCGAAATTCTTCAGCGAGAAGATTCAGGAGCTGAAGGACAAAAAACGCTCCAATGAGCATGTCGCTTTGGAAGGGTTAATTGGAAACGTTGCATACAATTATTGGTTGGATACGGACCCTGCAAAGGATTCTAGAGAGGGCCTGACTGAATTTAGGGATGTAGTTTTTAGTATTGCAAGCGATGTTGTGGCGTGTGGTGATAAACAACCGTTCGCAGCAGATGTCTTTATCGGAGCAGCTGTAAACTTCGGAGATGATAGAATAGTTGATTGTATAAATGAATACGTCACGACTAAACTTTCAGCCGAGGAATCCCTCGAACATGATACGGTCTTCTATAGTGCTGTGTATTGGGCGAAGATTGCGATCGATCTGGAGAGTATGGAAGGATTGGGTGAAATGCTAGCGCAGGTGAAATCCAGTCCTAGAACGCCACAGAATGTTTTAAATTTGTTTTAAATTTGTATTATAATTTCCATTCAAGGACTTCAGGGTATTCCTCGTTTTCCGAAAAGGAATCATCAGAAATATCATCGAAGGATGTATCTCCGTTGACCATGTGGGCGATGAACTTCTTCAGCTCCTCAAGGTTGGTATATGGTTTGTGAAGTAGGTGAAAATCGTAACTTTCAAGATTAAAACGTGAGAGGTTGCTGCTGTAAGCGGTCGTCAAAACAATAACGCATTCCGGACAGATCTCCTTTGCAAATCTAGCTAGATCATATCCCTTCATATGGGGCATGATCACGTCGCTGATCAATACGCCGAAGGAGCACTCCTTGATCAATTCCTTGGCTACAAGTGGGTCATCTAAAAACTTAACATCGTCGATACCCATATCTCCGAAGATCCGTCTCCAGAAGGAGATATAGATCGGATCATCGTCGACGACCAGTGCGACGAAATCAGGTTTTTTCTTTGAAGTATCCAAAATAACCGCCCTCAGCATTCTTTATTACAATTAATATGCCAGAATGGGACTTTTTATCACCTTGTAACATCTTGAAATTATAAGGGAAATATTTGAGCTTCGGCGTCGGATCCCTCTGCTGGGTTTATTTTTACTCGGTGCCTCAGGTAATTCTGACGCATGGGGTATTACATTATATATATCATGTGGTTAGGTTATTTGGTCGATGTCAAAAGTGTGGCGGTGGTGGAGTTGTATAACTTCATGAATTGCCTGTGCTTTAAAACTCTTACATCTTTCAAGCCCTTACCGAAGGACTGTCCACTGAGATTCAGTAGGAGGACTGGATTTTTGGAGATCATCCTGTCGAGTTTATCGATCTGTCTGCCGGCGAGCTCGCCGACTATGATCAGCGATGGTGACGGATCCTCATTGATGCTCCAACCCTCACACGACAGGCCCCCCTTGAAGGAGCGGGTGAAGTTATGACGGCCTACTATTGCAGCTGTCTTCCTTGTGGTGCGTTTTGAATTTTTATTTATCCAATTCAATAGGATCATTCCCCGGGCATCATAACCCACAACTTTGCCCCGTCCCTGTGTGACGATATCGACTGTATTGGATCTCTTTGCGATAGGGTGCAACTCTGGAATGAATTTGGAAATTTTTTTCTGCAATCCGTCACAGACGATTAGACCACTTAAGCCTACGAGTTTGATACTATCCACTGTGTTTCTAAGATGTCTCTCGTCGATTTCGAGACCGATCCGTCGTACGTTCTTTTTGAAATTGGGGGAGCGTGCGTTGAGGGCGCTCTTGTTGTCGGATTTGGTATGTAAAAATCCAATGAGGGTCGGTATGTCGAAGCTCTTTTTCATTGGAGGTGTCCTATTTGGCTTTGTGAAAAATCCGTGATTCATCAATATCCATCTTAATGCGTTCCCTGAGATCCTGTTGAGATCTGAAGGCGACCTGATCACGGAGTCTCTTCAAAAAGCCTATTTCGATATTCTTTCCAAGGATGTTCATATCGATATCCAGGAGATGTGTTTCGATGGCGAAACCGGAATCCGGGAAGGTGGGGTTGTCGCCGATGCTGGTGACCGATGGGTATACCCGATCGGTTCCCTCCACAATTGTCTCCGTGATGTACACGCCATCTATCGGCGTGAGTTCATTGCACGTATTTATGTTCGCCGTATGTGCGTTTAGGGCACCTCCGAGACCTCTGCCTGCGACGACTACTCCCTCTATCGAATACGGCCTACCGAGGAGGGAGTTCGCCATGTTGATATCGCCGTCAGCTAGCATTCTCCTGATATTCGTCGAGCTGATGAGCGTCTCCCCCCTGAACTGTGCTTCGACCTTATCCATTTCAATTCCATTGGAGTTTGCAAGGTGCGTCAGCGTATCTGCGGTGCCCTCCCTGTGAATTCCGAAAGTAAAATCATACCCAATTACCAGTGCGGATGCGTTTAGTCTGCCGACTATTATATCCTCAAAGAAATTTTTGGCATGCATGTGTGAAAAATCAGATGTGAAGGATTCTACCACGCATACATCCACGCCCATGATCTCAAGGGAGGAGATTTTCTGTTCAAGCGTCTGAAGTAGACAGGGCGGATGCTTGGGAGCCAGGATCTTTGCGGGATGCGGGTTGAACGTGTAGACGACACATGTGCCATCCAGCCTTTCCACTTTTTTCTTGGCTCGACAAATGAGTTCCTGGTGGCCTAGATGCACACCATCGAAATTTCCAAACACCACGACGGGCGCTTTGGTGTCGGTGGAAAAATCTTTTGAGCTGAAGTATCTAATCATGATTTCTGGAGGGGGAACTCAGTTGAGCCTCTCAATTATAAGCGTCTTCGTTCCCGTAATTTTCTCCTCATCCCTGGAGCCTATGATGATGCTGTTGCTGCCCGGTTTTAGCGGTACGGTCATTTCGAAGTTCATGGATGAAGAGCCCTTGGGGTTAGTCTTGTAGTCGATCTTCTTGTCATCGACGAACATGAAATAATCGCGAATCTTATCGCTGTCCACTATGGTTCCCGATATCTGAGTGAAATTTCCGTTCACCTTGGTCTTGATCTTGTTGAGCGAAATTCTTGGAGGTGACAACAGGGTGCCTGGCTCCGGTGACATATTTCCCTTCGTCGGAAATAGTTTGATCCTCTTGGTTATGAATAGGCGGCGCTTGATGTCGGCGAGCGTAAGATCGATCGAACAGTTGGATTCATCGAATCCAGGGAGCATGTGAAATTTTAATTTAGCACTCGTCTTTTGATTGGTTTTCAGCTCGCCGATTTTGACACGTCCCCTTTCAATAAAGACCTTATCATCACATTCGCCCGACAAGCTGACGATGGTATCCTCACTGCTGGTACCTACGCCTTTGTTTTCCACATTGATATCCATGTTGATCGGTGAGGATTTGAACGGCCTACCGTACGTCGATTTCGGAACTTTGTAACTCATGGAGAATATCGGTTCCGGCAGTTCCTTAACGGGAATTTCAACCTTCATAACTGCAGGATTCTTTTTATTGGCCTCTTCAAAGGATAATTCCATGGGTAGGTCCTGCGTCGCCAAGCTCTCGGGCAGCTCAATGGGAACACTCCAACTCTTGCTCTGACCTGGTTTGAGCAGGCCGAATGGAAATTCACGGTTTGCAAGGAATGCAAAATCCTCCGACTGACCTATAGCTATGAGCCTGGAAAAATTGCCGCTTCCGACATTTCTAGCTATGAGTTGAACACTAACCTTGTTGCCAGCTTCAGCCCGCTTTATTGTTTTTCCATCCTGCAACAACCTTCTTGTCAGTTTTAGCTTTGGTTTTCCGGCGCTCTTCGCGAGCTTCCAATTTACGCCGAGCTTGCTGAGTGCATCATCAATCTTCGCCTGTTCAGACGCCTTTGCGATTTCAATGACAGGCTTCGATGATTTTAAGATGCTACTGCGCATATTATCCTTTGAATCATCCTCAATTAATCTCGTCGCTAGGTTGACCGCAAAATCATCCTCGACATCGATCTTCTTGGAATACTCGCGTTTGGATCTCTCCTCGATCTCCTCTTCTTCCTCCTTCGGCTTGAGATACCGTACGGTATATTTCGGATGTTTGAATTTTGATTTCTTAAGTTCCTTGCTTCTGTCGAGATGTTCATCAAAATCCTCCTCCGAGAAGAACTTATCCGGATAGAGGTTGATCTCCTCCTTGTCGATGATGGCAGGGATGAGTTGTATGTCCGGCATGACCCCGATGAGCTGTATCGACTCCGTACCTGCGGGTTTGTATCTTGCGATCGTTAACTTGAGCGCCGTGTCATCGCCGAGCTCGAAGATGGTTTGAACAGATCCCTTGCCGAATGATTCGCTTCCCATGATGATTGCGCGATTATGTGCTTGAAGCGATCCAGCGACGATCTCCGACGCAGATGCGGAGCCCTCATTGATCAGTACGATTACAGGATAGTCGGGTTCGGTGCCGCCGACATGCGCTTCATCTTTATCCAGGACCTCATCGCCTTTACCTACAGTCGATACGATCACTCCCTTCTTTATGAAGAGATCCGCTATGCTCACCGATGAACTGAGGAGTCCGCCAGGATTGTTTCTCAAATCCAAAATCAAGCCATCGAGTTTTTTACCGCTCTTCTTGTGAATATCCTTTATGGCGTTCTTCACATCCTTGTAGGTGTTCGATTGGAAGCTTTTAATTCCCAAGTATCCGATTTTCTTTTTTGTCGATGGCAGCATTCCATATTTGACGCTGTCTATGTTTATCAAGGCGCGCGTCAGGGAGATGTTTCTGGAAGGACGACCTTCACGTTCCACTATTATCTTAACCTTTGTGCCGACCTTGCCCCTGAGCTTGTTCACTGCATCGGTGAGTGACATGTTGATAGTGGATTCATCTCCGATTTGAACGATCCTGTCGCCAGCTTTTATTCCGTGGCGATACGCTGGAGTCCCCTCTATGGGGGCGATGACGGTGAGCATCCCATCCTTCATCGTGATGACTATTCCTAAGCCACCAAATTTACCTCGGGTGCCGACTTTGAATTCGTTGTAAATCTTTTTGGATAGAAAGTTGGAATGTGGATCCAAGGCGTTCAACATTCCGTTGATTGCGACTCCTTCAATTTCATCCGGTTTTACATCTCCCTCGTAGTTTAAGAATATAAAATCCATGAGCTGAATCATCAGCTCATCGAGATGTTGTAAGTTTTTTAGAGGGCGAACTTTGAATCTCTTCTTGGCAAGCCCAACCGTGACGACGATAAAATCCCTTCCATCCTCCTTAACCAAAATTTCCGGAATTCCCTTTTGGAGCATCTCGAGGGAATCGGAGAGCATCTTCTTCGGATCGATTCTCTTTGGATCTATGTAGTGTTTGTGAATCGCAACGATCGCTCTATCCAAAACTTTGCTGTCATATTTTTCGGGATAGGCGATCGATTTGTTCATCACCACCACGATCGTGACGATGGAAAGGAGCGTTATCGATGCGATGATCGCTGAACGCTTTTTGAATAGGCCTAGGAAGTTCATGGTTCCCCTGTAATTCAAGCTCGTTATATTGTAACCTGCTATAATTCCAAATATTTTTTAAATATCAGAGCGGATGAGGGGGATATGATGCTTTGCAAGTTCAATTCAGTCAAGAAGGAAGTCGCCTGTTAACAGGTGTTTTGTGAAAAAACATGATGTAGTGAAGCAGAAAATCTTGCCAACCTATTGAAATTTCCCTATAATACAAAATCGAAAGGGTGTCATTCTGGAGGGGGAGAGAGTTGAATATAGGCCAGTTATCATCACAGTTCTGGACAGCGGCGATGCCTACGATCCTAGTAAGCACCGGAATTATTAGCGTTTTATTGGCGGCCAGCATGGTGGCCTTGAGATGGCAGACCTTCTATTCGATCTTCCGGCGTGTCGTTCTGAGAAAACCTCAGTATGGTTACCACAAAATATTCCGCGACTATCTAGAGAGGTTCAACTCCATTGGTGATCGACGGTAGCTC
>CAYWIG010000032.1:0-10757 GCA_964458295.1 uncultured Myxococcales bacterium | reverse complement strand
GGCCTTTCCTCTCCATCTGGAGCTTTATACATTGCAGTATCTCGAATCGCTTCTAGCGCACCTTGAAAAGCTTTATTGAAGGGTGTAACTAGCAAAGAACCGTCGAGCATCGAAGCCTGCTCCTCGAATCCGATCAGAAATGGTTCATCAGGACGAATAGCAACGCTTTCGCCCGCAGGTATAATGCCAGTACCAACGAATACCGGATTCGTCCTGCTAAGATTATGCAGCTGAACTAGATCGGATGTGAGTTTTAAAAGTAGGTGTCGTCCCGAGACGTGAGGTTGTGGCAACCTTATATCGTTAACCTCACCCTCTCTTCCAAGCGTAAATGCATAATGCTCTCCGGAACGGATCATCCAACCATCATCCCCGTTCTTCCCGAGAGAATAGACCGGATCACTCCTTGGTGGTCTCTGAAACAGCGCGCTTCTATCGACAACCCAGAGGGCGGTATTGCCAGCGCGAAGATCGTAATCACCGAGGAACGACCTAGCGACGGTCTGAACTGCAGCTGTATATTGTAAACTTATCGGAAGCGAGGATGCACTCAGGACGCCGCCCTGTGGAAGAGGGAGGGCGCTCGTAGAGGCTACAACTGGTCTGGTACCAAAAGCCATATCGATCGTCCCCAGGCATCGAACAAATATTCATTTCATTCGAAGGCCGATTAATTAATTCTATTTGTGGATTATTGGATGATAGTCGGATAAAGACATATCCGCCCAAGTCCCCTAACCCATACTCTATTATCGGCAAAAAAAGGCGAAAGTTGCTAGTTATCGGCTAGTTAGAGAACAATCCGAGGAAGGATAAAGACGTATAATATCGCATGGTTATGAGCGCTGGAATAAAATGATAGGATCTATAGAAATAATGAATTATGAGGACTTTTTGGGATCAAAATAGAGAAAAATCGTGGACGCCAGTTTTTTGACTGCTCTATAAAAATTATAAGTATCTACGAGACCTAGCTAGCTGTTTTTTAATCAATTTTATAATAGCGTCAAAAAAAAATTTTGGCGGGTATTTTTTGACTCGTCATTCTACCTTTCTATAAATACTGTAATATATTTCATAAACATATCAAGGGGTTACAGAATATATTATCCGACTCGCTTGGCATGCAAATTGCTTATCAAGGGTTGGGGATATGAAAGATATCAAACTTACATTTCTGCTGCTCATTGCAGTGCTCGCCCTTTCTCTGTCCGGATGCGGTGGTGTAGGCGGCGGGATCGGCGGAGGCATTGACGGTGGCAGTGACGATGGTGGCAGTGACGATGGTGGTGAGGCTGCACCGACTCCACCAGCGGATATTCCAACGACCGTTGAGTTTAACAGTATCGTTCTCGATAAGTCTGCATCAGCAAAGGGGCTCACTGATTTTTTATTAAAGGATCACAGCTTATTGAGCGTTGTTGATAATCTCCATAATGCACAGGAACAGTTTAAAAAAATTGGTAATCTTCTCGACGGTCTCATTATCACACCTACAGTGGCTGGACAGACGAGTTACCAGTTTGTGGATGTTGACGACGACTCTGTGGATATAGATATCGAAGCGGTTCAACTCGCTGATTATAATTGTTCCGGAACATTGACTGATTTACCAGTCTGCCTCTCAGCATCGATCGATGGAAATGTTTTTATGGCAATGCGTCTTACGTACTTTGATAAGGAAAGATGGACCCAATGGTTCGTTATCGAACCAGCTGGTACAACGCTTAGCGAGATAAACCCTGATCCAGTCGAGAGAAGCAATCTTTTCTACATAAAAGCCCAATACAGAGAGGATACCGACGAAATAGTCTACAGCTGGTCCGGAAACATTGAATGGAGCGGTTTACTAATTTCCGATCTTGAAGCAGAATGCAGGGTTTCAACTCCTGATCCTTTAAACACGTATGCTAAATGTTTTAAAAATGACTGGTATTTCGATGACGTCCAGATGAATTCGGTTGCAAATGAAAACTTTGCTAGCGTATGGCTTCAAGTAAACACTCCAAATGGGGTAGACGAAAATCTGGTTTGTGTCGACGAAAATGGTTTAGAAGTAGATCAGTCCAACTGCTCGAATGACGCTTCAGAACTCGATCCCGTTTCATCAAGCGATGATCCCGATCCAAACAGCGCTCTTAGCGTTCAAAATGTCGCAGTTGTTATGCCAGTGGATGATGAGACAGTAACCCTCGATGAACAGCTTACTGTATCGTGGGACAATCGCGACGACGCATCCAGCTACAATCTCTATTGGTCTACAAGCAGTGAAGTTACAAAAGCTAACGGCACAAAGATAACTGGTGTTACGAGTCCATACACCCATTCAGGTCTCACAAATGGAACGGATTACTATTACGTCGTAGCAGCTGTCTTAAGTGACGGTACTGAAACGCCTGATTCTACTTATGCAACAGGAACTCCCAAGGTCGATACAGTTGGCACAGAATATTTTGATTCCGTTGTGGCAGACATTTCAGGCGGTGATGGCTACGATTTTTCTTTCGATGTAGCAGTTGACTCTGAAAATCGAATCTACGTAACAGGTTATAGCCATATAACTGCCACCAGCTCATCTAGAATGTTCTTAATGAGATTTACACCTGAAGGGGTGCTGGATACAACTTTTAACAATCCCACAGGATACGTTCTGGCTGAAGCTGACGTCCCGGGCGATGACATGCATGGAATGTCTATTAAAATTGAAAGAGAAGAAAACGACAGCTACATCTACGTCTTCGGATACTCAAATATAAGCGGAACGGACTACCCAACCATATGGAAGTATACTGAGAATGGGGTTTTGGATACGAATTTCAGCGATGATGGCTACGTGATAGCCGCATTTCCAGGACGCGCTTACGCAGGGGCTCTAAGCTTAGATAGTGAAGCGATCCTGGGTGGATACGACAGTAGTTGGGACGGTGCAATATGGGGTTTTCTGGATGATGACCTCAACTTCACCTTCACACATGAACATCCGACACTTTCAGCAACACGAATTAATAATATCGCTGTCGATGAAAACGGGAAAATTTATTTCACAGGAGATTCATATTCATCTGACGTTCAGGACAACGTCATGATATTGGGAAGACTGCATAGCAACGGGGCGCTGGATATAGGAAGCATAGAAAATAACGATGTTACCCAAGGTTTTGGTGAAGATTATGACCTTAACGGGCGCGCTGATGGCTATACCTACTTTGATTCCTCAAGTGATGATATCGAGGGTCGAAATGCTGCCTATTATGGTTATGGTGTAGTTGTAGGTCCCCATAAAAATATATGGGTAGGGGGCAAATATTATCTTAAGAGCCCTGACGAATCTGGTAAGGGGATAATATGGAGATACGATGTCACGGGCATGCTCGATACAGATTTCGGCATAGAGGATGGCGATACGAGGTTGGGATATCAGAAGCTCTCCACCTGCCATGAAGAGTCCTGCTATGTATTTGTGGAGGATATTGTATTCGACGACTATGATAGGGTTATTGTGGCAACAAAGATGAGATACGATTTGGCTGTATGGCGATTAGACATGAATGGTGATTTTGACACCGATTTTGGTCCAGGAATTGACGAAATAGTACCGGATCCTGATGGCGATCCCTACACATCGGGATTTCCACCTGAAACTGTTACCTATCCTTCTGATGGTCTAGTGATCTTCGGTGCAGACAACGGCTATTCAGAGACTCCAAAAGGCGTGGAACTTGATCAGCATGGGAATGTTATAATAGGCGGTTATAGAGGAACAGTGGGTGATTATACAACCAGCATTATTAAGTTATGGAAAATTGAATAACCCTCAATCAACCTTCTTTATAATCTTATAAAAATATCCCTGACTCACGCGTAGATTTGCGATCGCTTGCGATGCCTTGCCATCCGTAGCCTCGAGCGCGGCCTTGAAGATCAAAGGAATGTAATCATCGAGCTTCATGCCACGAATGTAACTAAATGCCTCCAAATAAAACTTACCGGAGCGATCTTTGAGATTCCACTCGTCTATCCTCTTATATAATGTCGTCGCAGCGATACCGAGTTCTTTGGCTGTAGGTCTCACCTTGAAACCGTTCATCTCAAAACATTTTGCAATTATCAGCGCCTCGTACTCGCGCCAGGGCTTTGCTGGGTCGTATACATTTTCGTCATCAATCTTCACTCCGATCTGCGACGTGCGATCTGCGACGTGCGAAACATCTTCTGATCCCTGACCCCTAATCCCTGATCCCTTGATCAATGGATGATTTTCTGGAATTGCTTTCAGATCGATGACATCGCCATCTGTAAGGGCACAGGCAACCTCTATCAAGTTTTCGAGCTCACGAATGTTGCCCGGCCATTCGTAGGTAATGAACCTCTTCATCAGTTCGGTGCCTATCGTAAGCTTCTTATCGGGCGAGAGATCCTCGACGAACTTCTTCGCAAGCCATGTAAGATCCTCCGGCCTCTCACGAAGCGGTGGAATGTCTATTCGCATCTGACAAAGTCTATAATAGAGATCCTCTCGAAATGAATTCTCCTTCACGAGCTGATCTATATCCCTGTTCGATGCTGCGACGACACGAATATCGACCGGAATTACCTTGGCATCACCGATCCTAGTACACTCCCTCTCCTGAAGCACTCGGAGCAGTTTAACCTGCAGTGCGAGATCGAGATCACCGATTTCATCCAAAAAGAGCGTGCCACCACTCGCCTCTTCAATCAGACCCTTCTTATCCTTCGATGCACCGGTAAACGCGCCTTTCTTATAACCGAAGAGTTCCGATTCGATTAGTGTCGCAGGAATCGCCGCACAGTTTATCGCCATAAACCTGCCGGTTCTTCTCGCCTGATTGTTATCGTGTAGCGATCTTGCGATAAGTTCCTTTCCAGTGCCCGATTCCCCACAGATAAAAACGGAGATATCCGTATCGGCGACCTTGTCGATCGTCCTGAGTATCTCCTGCATTCCAGCACTCCTGCCTGCGATCATCCCATAGTCGTATCGAAGTTTTGGTCCCTCCTCCTCCAACATCTCCTCGTACCTCTCCACCCTTCTGGAGACCTCAGCAAGTTCACTCTCCAGCTTATGTTCCCTCACCGCTGAATGTGACAACCTCTGCGCGGAGTCGATGGCGAGTCCGACCTGATCCGCAAAGGCCCCCAAAATCTCCATATCCACCTCTGAGAAAACTTTTATCTGAAATCTATGATCCAGATAGAGAACCCCGATTATCTTCTTCCTCGAACGGATGGGGAGACAGAGAATCGATCTCAACTTATTCGCACTTATCGAGGCCTCGGTGGCCAGATTTTCATCCGCCATAGCATCATCGGTAATCACTACATCACCAGAATCCAAGACGCGCTTTGCGATGCTGTAGCTCATCGCGATCTCATCGTCGCGCTCCTCCATGTTTCTCTTACACTTGATCTCAAGTTCATCCTCATCATTTAGCAGGAGTATCGCCCCAGCTTCCGCTTTGGCTAGTTCCAGTGCATAATAAAGAACAGTTTTTAAAACATAGTCGAGATCACTTTCAGCAGCGATCAGCTTGTTTATCTCCAAAATCCTGCGATACGCCTCGGGCGATCCACCTTCAACTGTCCGAGGCTCAACCTTAGCCTCAACCCTAATTCCATCCTTCTGTGACGATACCTTGCTGTCGGTGCTATCCGTCCCCTCGAGCTCCTTCAACCTATCGACCTCCGCGACCGTCTTCGCAATCGGTTTCATCATCGAGACGACGCGCTCGAACTCCGTCATATCATCTTCAGCGAGTGCTAGATCAGCACAGGAGGCGAGCACCCAAAACCTGTGGCCGGATGCTGCAGGAATTTTTGATGCTATCTCCATCGCCTCATCCAATTTCGATTTAGCCTCAGCGTATTCGGCGCGCTTGTTATATATATCCGCACACTCGAGGAGCCCTCTCGAGAGGGCAAGCCAATCAGCGGCATTCTTGTCAGGAAGATTTTTCAAAAGTTCTATGGCGGGAATGAGATGGTCGAAGGCCTTGTCCTGATTCTGCAACATATTTTCTACGATACCCATGTTAATCGATATCGCAGCACCTCCCCTTGGATCACCGATTCTTTCATGCAACGCATGTCCGCGCTCATAATGATCGATACTCTTCTCAAGATCCCCTGCGACCTGATATGCGTTACCGAGACCGTTGTATGCACGCAGCAACAGTTCGGTATTCTTTGAATCCCTACACACGTCGACACAATCGAGATATGCCTTGATGCCGCCTTCCACGTCACCCTCGGCTAGTGCCGCTCTGGCAAGGTTATAGGAAGCCCTGCCGATTAGGAGATCGTCCTTTAACTCCCCCGCCTTCTTAAGATCCTCATCGATAATTCTCTTGGCCTCGTCGACTTTGTTGAGATAGATGAGCGCAACCCCAAGGTCGTTGTTGTTGACCTTCTTCTGATCCTCCGGATTGAGCTTTGAAACTTCGGACCTCGTTCTTTCAAAGATTTTTTTGGATTCCTCGAAATTTCCCTCTGACAAATATATACCTGCTAAAAAATTATCTATCAGATTGATTCCCACAGGATCGTCATCCGATTTTCTCAGTAGTTCACTAGCCTCCGTAAAGGATGCCCTCGCCCTATCGAACTCCTGCAACTTTGAATATGTTCCACCGAGCCTCGTCAGGGCGTGAATCCTCCAATCCAAAGAAAACTTATCATCTGCGCCCTTCGATATTAAATTTTCTACCGATCTGAAGTGATCCTTTGCGGCCTCATAGTCGTGACTTATGAGATAGGCTTCGCCGAGCTTCATCTGAAGCTCGACCTGCCTCTCAAAATCATCTTGAGAAATTAGGTTGAGCGCTTTCCTTAGGTGTTCAATCGCGAGGTCCCCGTGCCCCATCGCGAGTACGCGCTCGCCGAGCGTGATAAGGGCATCGAGCGACTCCCCCTTGTCGGAGCCCCTGCTCCTATGATGAAGAATTTCGTGTTCATCGACATCCTTCTTGCTGAGCCCATCCGCGATCGTATCGTGGAGTTCCTGCCTTTTCTCAGGATGAATCGACTCATATAAGACCTGTTCCATAAGCGCATTCTTAAACGAAATCTCGTAGTTCTCACCTTTAGAGAGGATTCCATCCAAGATAAGTTTTGCTACAGCGCCGTGTGGTTCCTCCACTCCTACCAAAGAACCGAGTTCGGTTGGGATAAGTGGTTTTCCGGCAACCGCGAGCGCCTCCAATAGAAACCTTTCATTCTCCGGCATGGAGTCGATCCTCTCCATGAGAAGATCCTCTACGCTCTTTGGAACCTCCGCCTTGGAAAAATCCACACCCACATCCTCGAAGAGCGATGCATTCCATCTGCCGAATTCGTCGAAGAGCGCCCCCGCAGTTATGAGCGATCTTATGACCTCAGTAACGAAAAGGGGATTTCCTTCAGTCCTCATAAAGATCTCACTCAGTAGCGATGACGGAGGATTTTCAAGTCCGGTAAGCGAAACCAGGTAGTCATTCAACTCCTTCTCTGTAAAGGGTGTGAGCGCGATGTGATTCGGAAGTAAACTCTCCCACGACCTCGTAACCTCATCCGTCGCACCGAGCATCGCGGCGATAATCATTATCGATGACTTCGATGATGGCCTATGTGCATATGATATGAGTGAGATGAAACGTTCCCGCATCTTAGCATTCTTCATGAGGGCATGGGCATCGTCGATGATGAAGATCATGGGCCCTTCCCCTCGCGAAATGTGACCGGATATGTCGTCGCACCAAACACTAAACTCTCTAGATTCATTTGCTGAAACAAACTCAACTCTCACATCCTTCAGCTGATATCTATATTTCAACTCCTTGACGAATCGCGTCTTACCAACACCCAGCTCCCCCTCGACATTCCATCCATCGAAATACGCACCCTCCGACTTCTTGAGCTTATCGACCGCGGCGTCCAACCTCTCAATATCCTCCGCCCTACCTACAAACCTCCCCTCCTCAGGGAGGTAGGACATCAATGTTCCTAGCGTCTCCAGGGGATATTTTTTATCACTGAAGCGATTGATCTCCCTTATCACCTGCGAAGGACGCGAATATCTGTTAGCGGGATTCTTCTCGATAAGTCGCATCACGATCTTATCGAGCCAAGGATCAATCTCTGGATTCATCTTGGAGGAAGGTTCGGGAATCAGATGAAGCTGTCTATCCATAGATTCAGACGAAGTCTTTCCGCGAAATGGATTCGACCTGACGAGGACGTAATACATAAGCACGCCCAGTGAGTAGAGATCGGCGCGACCGTCTGCAAGTTCTCGGGAGATAATTTCAGGCGGCATATACGACGGCGTTCCGATCAACTTACCCTGGGGCCCCATGCCGGCGAGTCCAAAATCGATGATCTTCACCTTAGGCTCTCCGCCTTCGAGCACCAGGACATTCGTAGCCTTTATGTCGAAATGATATATGTTGTACGAATGAAGATATTCGAGGGCGCGAAGCGTCTGAACGAAAAGGTCGGTCTTCTGCTCGATCGATAATTTTCGCGAGCCCGTAAGAATATCCTTACCCTCGATGTACTCGGACGTGAAGTAATGACGCTTGATCGTATCATCGAAACCAAAATCGAGAATTCCGGCGATGTGTGGATGGCGCATATCCTTTAGCACCTCAAACTCATGCCGAAACTCCTCCAGCACGCCCGGCTTCATCTCGAGCTTTAGAAGCTTCAACGCGGAGACGCCCGAGGGCCCCTCAACTAAATAGACGTCACTGAATCCACCGCCGCCCAACTTTCCGACGACCTTATATTTATCGTCGATTTTGCTGAAGCTGAACTCTTCCATTCCAACCTTATCCGACATAATGTTTTCACCCTATATAATAGATATGTTCGTATTATATAATAAACACCTCACAGAATGATACTATATAATATGAACATTAATGTACGTAATAATGTATGTAAATACTACATTTTCAACCCTTCAGAACCTGGCTAATTCGTATAATACATTGAAAATATTGGGATAAATCTTCATCATCCAATTTGGCACTGTACTTGCTTATATATACGGTTGGTGTAATCGGGAGAAGAATATGAAGCGAAATCTACATATAATGACTGGGGTGATAAGATCCTAGGCTTCAATTCCGCTACCCGGACATGGTAAAATATGAGGCGATATATGAAAAAATATAATTTAAAGAAATTTCAAATTTTAACGGCACTTTTGGCTGTGATCGTAGTCACATCGTGTGGAAGTTCATCCGCACCTCCGGTCGATCTGCCCGCGCCGATAACCGGAAGAGTCACAATCTCTAATCCGGATGCAGACGGTAACGTGTCGATCACCAGTATCGCTGGTGCTGTTGACGCCGACGCGATGGTCATGACGGTAAACGAAGAGGTCGCGGGAACCGTTTCAGCCAAAATTCTGAATATGTTGGTAAAATCTGCATATGCACAAACATCCTTCCCCAGCATTTGCGATGATGATGGATACTCCTGTGCCGTGGCGGATGCCGATGGCGTTTTCGAGATGACGTTGGCGGCCTCATTCGGTGATTCGATCGTAATCGGTGTCATCGACGAAACCGCCGGCGAGTTCATAAGTGAGGTCATACGAAGGGTGGTCGGTGAAGTCGTGGAGACAGTTGTATGCGCTGATTATGATGTGAGTGGCGCCGTGGTCGACGTCGCTGTTGACCCAGTATCCGGTGGACCGATAATTCTGAAGCAAGGAAGTGATACGGCTACCAATCAACTCGTAATGGGAGATAGCTCACCCGTTACTATTCCGATCAGCGGTTGTTTCGCACATTCGATAATTGTGAAGGAGGGGACGAATGGAAAGCCGTTTATTATCGTGAGCAGCAAGGACGACCAAATAATCTGGAGTGGAACGCGCAGTGACAACACGATCATTGAAGCATCGACGCAGGAAACGAGTGATCAACCTATGCACATAGCGTTTCCGCTATACACAAACGATGCCTTCGTAAAGGCCAGCCTGACATCAGACGGATATATACGGATAGACAACATCTCATTGACAACTCTCGAACAGACCGCTTCCAATGACGTCTCGGTCAAGTCGGGATCGAGCACCTCTCCTCTGACGGATCTATCTGCAAGCGTTGACTTGAAAATCATTGACCTGGACGACGGGGATATCGGTGTCATCTTAGTTAATTCGTCCTATGAAGAGGGATTGTACCTGATGCTGTTCGATGTTGAATCGCTTAGCATTCTGGAAACGGTCACACCTGAAGATTTTACAAGTCTTCAAATAGGTCAGGCATCTGCTGTCGCACTATACACCGATAGCGGGGAAAATGTCGCGATCGCAATCCTCGATTCCAAAAATAATAAACTGTGGATCACGCATCTTTTTTCGCACAGCGAGCAAAGTTTAAGCTCGGAGACCCTCTCATATACCACAGATTTATCCTCTGAATCGACGTTCCTTCGCACTTGGGAACTTTTTGCACCTACCGATAACGTCTTCACATTGGAGAATAGCAGCGGCGTATCATATCCATTAACGAGTCTGATAATGACAAACCTAAACGAAAGTTCAGCTGAAGGAACTCAACTTATCGCCGGTCCGACATCGGATGGAAGGCTATGGGTTGGTGCTGCTACAAATATTAATGACGACCAAAATGCGGATAACGCGAATATATACAATGTAGCAGCTGGCAATAACTTAGTAGCGATCGACCTCGACCTGACGTTGCTCGAGGCCTACGTCGCGGATTCTACAGCAAGTACAGCAGTAT